>NZ_CP076562.1:1472500-1620000 GCF_022174665.1 Eubacterium sp. MSJ-33 | reverse complement strand
CTTGCGGAGGTAGAGCACTGAATATCCTAGGGGGCGTCAAAGCTTACCGAAGATTATCAAACTCCGAATGCCGTAAAGATGATGTATGGGAGTCAGACTGCACGAGATAAGTTGGGTAGTCAAAAGGGAAAGAGCCCAGACCTACAGCTAAGGTCCCAAAGTACGTGTTAAGTGGAAAAGGATGTGGGATTTCGAAGACAACTAGGATGTTGGCTCAGAAGCAGCCATACATTCAAAGAGTGCGTAATAGCTCACTAGTCGAGAGGTCCTGCGCCGAAAATGTCCGGGGCTGAAACACGACACCGAAGCTTAGGAATCGAAAGATTGGTAGAGGAGCATTGAATACGGAACGAAGCAGTACCGGAAGGAGCTGTGGACTGTATTGAAGAGAGAATGCCGGAATGAGTAGCGAGATTTAAGTGAGAATCTTAAAGGCCGAATATCTAAGGTTTCCAGGGTAAAGCTGATCTTCCCTGGGTAAGTCGGGGCCTAAGGCGAGGACGAAAGTCGTAGTCGATGGATAACAGGTTGAAATTCCTGTACCGCATATATTCAGAAATGTGGGGACACAGATGGAAAGTACAGCCCGGGAATGGAAAGACCGGGGCAAGCGAGGTAGGAGAATGGCAGGCAAATCCACCATTCAATCTGAAGACGTGATGCGTACCGAACTAGAGTAGGGAAGTGTATGAGCCAGCTGTCGAGAAAAGCCGCTATTGTGATATATGTGCCCGTACCGTAAACCGACACAGGTGGATGAGGAGAGAATCCTAAGGCCGGCGGGAGAAGTGTTGTTAAGGAACTCGGCAAAATGACCCCGTAACTTCGGGAGAAGGGGTGCCTCGGAAGAGGCCGCAGAGAAATGGCCCAAGCAACTGTTTAGCAAAAACATAGGTCTATGCAAAACCGAAAGGTGAGGTATATGGGCTGACGCCTGCCCGGTGCTGGAAGGTTAAGAGGAGAGCTTAGCGCAAGCGAAGGTTTGAATTTAAGCCCCAGTAAACGGCGGCCGTAACTATAACGGTCCTAAGGTAGCGAAATTCCTTGTCGGGTAAGTTCCGACCCGCACGAAAGGCGTAATGATTTGGGCACTGTCTCAACAACACACCCGGTGAAATTGAAATACCAGTGAAGATGCTGGTTACCTGCGCCAGGACGGAAAGACCCCATGGAGCTTTACTCCAGCTTGATACTGGGATTCGGTACTACCTGTACAGGATAGGTGGGAGGCTACGATCACGGGACGCCAGTTTCGTGTGAGCCGCTGTTGGGATACCACCCTTGTAGTACTGGATTCCTAACCTGCAGCCGTGACCCGGCTGGGGGACAATGTCTGGCGGGGAGTTTGACTGGGGCGGTCGCCTCCGAAAGGGTATCGGAGGCGCTCAAAGGTTCCCTCAGAATGGTTGGAAACCATTCGAAGAGTGCAAAGGCAGAAGGGAGCTTGACTGCGACACCGACGGGTGGAGCAGGTACGAAAGTAGGACTTAGTGATCCGGTGGTATAAAGTGGGATTGCCATCGCTCAACGGATAAAAGCTACCCTGGGGATAACAGGCTTATCACTCCCAAGAGTTCACATCGACGGAGTGGTTTGGCACCTCGATGTCGGCTCATCGCATCCTGGAGCTGTAGCAGGTTCCAAGGGTTGGGCTGTTCGCCCATTAAAGCGGTACGCGAGCTGGGTTCAGAACGTCGTGAGACAGTTCGGTCCCTATCCGGCGTGGGCGTAGGATATTTGAGAGGAGCTGTCCTTAGTACGAGAGGACCGGGATGGACGGACCGCTGGTGTATCTGTTGTTGTACCAACAGCATGGCAGAGTAGCCAAGTCCGGCAGGGATAAACGCTGAAGGCATCTAAGCGTGAAGCCCCCCTCAAGATAAGATATCCCATCATTAAGAGTAAGACCCCTTGAAGACTACAAGGTTGATAGGCTTGGAGTGTAATCGTGGCAACACGTTCAGCTGACAAGTACTAATAGGTCGAGGGCTTATCCTTAGAGGTTTAGAGAACGGAAAGATGATTTGTTAAGGGCTAGATATAAGATCTTTGTATGAAGTTCTGAAGGTACATGAAATATTGTATCTGGTATATAATCCTCGATAGCTCAATGGTAGAGCACTCGGCTGTTAACCGAGTTGTTGTAGGTTCGAGCCCTACTCGGGGAGTTTTTAAGGCCCCATGGTCAAGCGGTTAAGACATCGCCCTTTCACGGCGGTAACACGGGTTCGATTCCCGTTGGGGTCATTTGAAAGGATTCTCAAAAGAGGGTCCTTTTATGTGAATTTATAAATAAAGAGGCAGAGCAGCTGATTACAAATCAGCTGATAAATACATATGCCGATGTGGCTCAATTGGCAGAGCAGCTGATTTGTAATCAGCAGGTTATCGGTTCGAGTCCGATCATCGGCTTTGTACATTAGATACGAAGCTATATAGTTTCATATTGATGTATGTTGTGGGTATACAGGTATATCGACAATACGGACGTTTAGCTCAGCTGGTTAGAGCAATCGGCTCATAACCGATCGGTCCCGGGTTCGAGTCCCTGAACGTCCACTTTTGGCCCGGTGGCTCAGCTGGTTAGAGCGCCGCCCTGTCACGGCGGAGGTCGTGGGTTCGAACCCCATCCGGGTCGCTTACAACTGCATATGCGTTGTTCAAATTTGCCGGCATGGCGGAACTGGCAGACGCACAGGACTTAAAATCCTGCGGGACTAATCTCCCGTACCGGTTCGATTCCGGTTGCCGGCATATTGAAGAGGCTCAAATTCTTGAATTATCAAGGGTTTGAGTCTTTTTGATTTATATGTTCTTATGATTGAATCCTGTCACAAAAAGTGATAAAATATGATTAGTATTTTGTTACAGGAGGTTTTGGTATATGGAACACAAAAAGGTTAATTTTTTACATTCTGTGCGTCTGAAGATATTATTGGCGATGGCATTTTTTGCTTTCGTAACGGGAGGATTTGCGTGCGCACTGTTTATTTCTTCTGCGAAGGAGGAGATCGGCTCAGTCACACGTGGATATATGCGTGATCTTTCCAGAGCTTATGGCGTTATGCTGGATAATGAGCTGGACACGGATGGTGATGATGTGCTGTCCGGCGAGCATCTGGCTTCGATACTTGCCGGTGTTCAGGTGGAAGGCGTTGAAAGCAGCTACATATATGTAGTAAGTGCCGATGGTACGATGCTGTACCATCCAACCGCAGATAAGATCGGCAAGCCCGTGGAGAACAAGGCGGTCAGTGATGCGGTTGCCAAGATTGGCAAGGGCAAGAAAGTAGAAAACGAAGTTGTTAAATATGAATTTAAGGGTGTAGACAAGTGCGCTGGTATCTATGTGAATGATACACAGGATTTTATCATGGTGGTAACTGCCGATTATGATGACGTATTCAGCAGTATCCGGAAGGTAGAAGGAAAAATCGGAATTATCGTATTACTTGAGCTGTTGATTGTTGCAACGATCGGATCTGCATTTGCGTATATTATTGTCAAGCCTATGAATGAGGTTTCTGAACTGACGGTGAAGGTCGGAGATATGGATCTGACGGAGAATGAGATTCAGACCAGACTGGCAAACCGTAAAGATGAGATTGGACGCATGGGACGAAGCCTTGACTATCTGACACAGTCTTTGAAGGGTGTGGTAGAGAATATCAAGGAGAAGAGCGCGCAGGTTATGGATGCTGCAAATGTACTTGATTCCGATGCTTCTGAGACATCGACGACGATGGAGCAGGTAGAGCAGGCAGTTAATGATATTGCGGAAGGCGCAACGACACAGGCTGGCGAGACGCAGCGTGCGGAGGAACAGGTTATCGAGATGGGTAACATGGTTCAGGAGACAAACGACGAGGTAGAAAAACTTCTTGCATTTGCACAGGATATGCAGGAGTGTACAACACAGGCATCTCAGATTTTGAAGGCGTTGGAACAGGTAAATGCACGTGCCGAAGAGAATATTGATATTATTGCCGATCAGACGAATACGACAAATGAAGCTGCACTTAAGATCAGTGAGGCAACACACCTGATTACTTCGATTGCAGAGGAGACGAATCTACTTGCATTAAATGCAAGTATCGAAGCTGCGAGAGCGGGAGAACAGGGTAAGGGCTTTGGTGTTGTAGCCAGTGAGATTCAGAAGCTGGCTGAACAGACAAATGAATCTGCGGAACATATCGAAGAGATCGTACAGGAATTACTCCGAGATGCGGAAAAGGCAGTGGAGACTATGTATGGCGTGAAGGAAATCATGCATACGCAGAGCGATCATGTAGAGCAGACACAGAGTGCTTTTGAACAGGTACAGTCCGGTGTTCAGCAGTCGATAGAGGGAATCAACCGGATTTCAACGCATACAACACGCATGAATGATGCAAGAGAGAATGTGGTTGGTATCGTACAGAATTTGACAGCAATCGCAGAGGCGAATGCGGCTGGTACCGAGCAGACATCGGCATCCGCAACAGAGGTTGGTGCAATCATGGAGGATATTACCGGTAAATCAACCGCGATGCGTCAGGCAGCGCAGGAACTGGATGACGGTATGAATATATTCAAATTATAAATCGACAAGGAGGAACGCAATGTATTTTGAAAAATCAAAAGGCTTCCCTGCTGATTTCTTATGGGGCAGTGCATCTGCTGCATATCAGGTAGAGGGAGCTTGGAATGAAGACGGAAAGGGAATGTCAAACTGGGACAAGTTTGTACGTATTCCGGGTAAGACTTTCCAGGGTACAACCGGTGACAAGGCGGTTGATCATTATCATATGTATAAAGAGGATGTCAGGCTGATGGCAGAGATGGGGCTTAAAACCTATCGTTTTTCCATCGCGTGGTCGCGAATTATCCCGGATGGAAATGGTGAAGTGAACGAGAAGGGCTTGAAGTTCTACGATGATTTGATCAATGAGCTTTTGGCAAATAACATTGTTCCTATGGTTACAGTCTATCATTGGGATATGCCACAGGCACTGGAAGACCAGTATCATGGTTGGGAAAGCCGCCAGATTGTAGATGATTTTGTTCGTTATGCAACAATCTTGTTTGAGCGTTTTGGCGATCGTGTAAAGCATTGGATCATCATGAATGAGCAAAACGTATTTACCGGTCTGGGCTGGATGGGAGGTATGCACCCACCAGGAAAGATTGATGAGGAGAAGCTGTTCTATCAGGTAAATCATCATGCATTTATGGCACATGCAAAGAGTGTGCTGGCTTTGAAGAAATTACATCCGGAAGCATTGGTTGGCTCTTCATTTGCATATGGACCATCTTACGCGATTGACTGTCATCCGGAAAATGCGATGGCAAAAGCAGATTATGATGATCTGAAGAACTATTACTGGATGGATGTATACGCATATGGTAGATATCCGCGCGCTGCAATGGCATATCTGGAAAGTAGAGATGTTGCTCCACAGATGGAAGCGGGAGATGTAGAAATCCTGAAGGAAGCTGCAGCCAAGGTTGATTTTATGGGTGTAAATTATTACCAGACTACGGTTGTAGAATACAACCCAATCGATGGTGTTGGCGCATCGCACGAGATGAATACGACCGGAAAGAAGGGAACTGCTAAGGTACAGGGCGTGCCAGGACTCTTCAAGAATCCTTCCAATCAGTTCCTTCCTACTACAGATTGGGATTGGACGATCGATCCGATGGGCATTCGTATGTGTTGCCGTGAGATTACTTCCCGTTATGATCTTCCAATCGTGATTTCAGAAAACGGACTGGGCGCATTTGACAAGTTCGAAGATGGCAAAATCCACGATCCATACAGAATCGACTATCTGAAGCGCCATGTGGAAGAGTTAAAGAAGGCTTGTGATGATGGCTGCCGTGTACTTGCGTATTGTACATGGTCTTATACAGACCTGTTAAGCTGGTTGAACGGTTATCAGAAGCGTTATGGATTTGTCTATGTTGACCGTGAGGAAGATGAGAACAGCGGAACATTAAAGCGTTACAAGAAAGATTCTTTCGATTGGTATAAGCATGTGATTGAGACAAATGGCGAAGAATTGTAAAAGATTCTCAAATTAAAAACAAGAATGTCAATTTAGAGACTGCAACAGATAAGTGCTGTAGTCTCTTTTTTGATGGTTACTTTTTCTTTCTTGACATTAAGGTTTCGTGCCGTGTCCTCTTCTTTTGAATATAGTAATATTAGATACTTCAATAGGGTATTTTGGAATGTGATTAAAAATGAGAAATATAATGAAGTATCGTATAAAAAACTTGGAGGGAATAATAGTATGGCACGTGTATTCATTGGGGTAGGACACGGTGGTGCAGATCCTGGGGCTGTTGGTTATCTTGTGGAAAAAAATGTGAATCTCAAGATGGCGACAGCCTGCTATCAATATCTGACTGTACGTGGTGTGGAAGTAAAACTATCGCGAACGGGAGATGCAAGCGATGGGCTTATGACCCGGATTGAACGATGCAATGCTTATGCACCGGATCTGGCATTGGATATTCATAACAATGCCGGTGGAGGGGATGGATTTGAGGTGTTCCACAGTATCATTGGAGGAACCGGTAAACAGCTTGCGAAGAATATCGAGAAAGAAGTTGTGAAGATCGGGCAGAACAGCCGTGGACTAAAGACGAAGAAAAATTCATATGGACGGGATTATTTCGGGTTTATCCGGAAAACGAAATGTCCAGCGGTTATCTGCGAGGGCGTATTTGTAGATAATAGGGCAGATGCGGCACAGGCAGATACAGATGCAGAATGCAGGAAGTTCGGAGAAGCATATGCCCGTGGAATACTTGCAACGCTTGGAATTGCAGATCAGGTCGTGAGACAGGATACAACAACTAACTCCGGTGGCACATCAGAAACGAAGACATCTGCACCGGCGACAGGAAATGCAAATAGTTATATGGTGAAGGTAACAGCGAATGGTTTGAATATCCGCAAGGATGCAGGCATTGCTCATGCGGTTACAGGTGTAATCCGGGATAAAGGTGTGTACACGATTGTGGCAGAAAAAATGATTTCCGGACAAAAATGGGGGAAATTGAAAAGCGGTGCCGGATGGATATGTCTTGCATACACGAAAAAAGTGTGATACTTGACAATTAAAATCAAAAATAAAAATTCACAAAGGATTCTCAAGTTGATAAATATGTGCTATAATTTGAATAATCTTGGCTGTGTCAGAATAGATGGAAATAGAATGATGTGAAAAGGTATTTTCCGGAAGAGACGCAGACATCGTGAAGATTTATCGAAAAGATAAATTTCAGATATACATTCGGTTACTGAATGCGAATGTATGAATAGTAGGAGGATTACAAAATGGAAAAAAGAGAGTTGGTATATTATCGATTGGATAAGATTGACGGTAAGATCTTAGATATCTTGCAAGGAAATGCAAGAGCATCCCTGAAGGAGATTGCAGAACAGGTATTTCTGTCTCCGACAGCCGTTGGCGCACGTATTGACCGTATGTTGCAGGAGGGAGTACTGGAAGGATTTACAACGAGACTGAACCCGGAAGCAATGGGTCATTATATCAAGGCATTTATCAATCTGGAGGTACAGCCGGAGCAGCGGGAAGAATTCAACGAGTATATCGACGGTGTATTGAATGTCGTAGAATGTAACTGTGTGACAGGTGATTTCTCTATGCTGATTGAGGTTCGTTTCCCAACAACAACAGAGCTTGATCATTTTGTAGGCGAGTTACAGAAGTTTGGCAAGACAAAGACACAGATCGTATTCTCAACATGTGTGAAGCACAGATGCCGGTACTGGAAGGTTGATGGCAGAGATTTTGAGTCTCATGCTAAAGCTTCAGAAAATCAGGAATCTGAGAAAACAGACAAATAGGCGAATAGACAAAGGATTTTTAAGTGAAAAAAAATTTCACGAAAGAATCTAAAGTTTTTTCTTTACATTTGTTTATTTTGGTATTATAATGTGCCTATCGGTTGAAAGATACCGAAATATTTAATTCCTAGGGGGAAATTTACTATGTCATATGTTGACGAGGTACTCGAGGTAGTACGAAAGAAAAATGCAGATCAGCCGGAATTTTTACAGGCAGTAACAGAAGTACTTGAGTCTCTTAGACCATGTATCGATGCGAACGAGGAATTATACAAGAAGAATGCAATTCTTGAGAGAATTACAGAGCCAGACAGACAGCTCATGTTCCGTGTTCCATGGGTAGATGACAATGGTCAGGTTCAGGTAAATAGAGGTTTCCGTGTACAGTTCAACAATGCAATCGGACCTTACAAGGGTGGTCTTAGACTTCACCCATCCGTAAACCTTGGTATTATCAAGTTCTTAGGTTTTGAGCAGGTATTCAAGAACTCACTTACAACACTTCCGATCGGTGGTGGTAAGGGTGGTTCTGACTTTGATCCAAAGGGCAAGTCAGACCGTGAGATCATGGCATTCTGCCAGAGCTTTATGACAGAACTTTGCAAATATATCGGTGCTGATGTCGATGTACCTGCCGGTGATATCGGAACAGGCGCAAGAGAGATCGGTTTCATGTTCGGTCAGTACAAGAGAATCCGTGGAATGTTCGAAGGCGTTCTTACAGGTAAGGGACTTACATATGGTGGTTCACTTGCTCGTACAGAAGCTACAGGATATGGTTTATTATACCTTACAAGTGCACTTCTGAAGGATCACGATATCGACATCGCTGGCAAGACTTGTGCAGTATCCGGTGCCGGTAACGTAGCAATCTACGCAATCCAGAAGGCACATCAGCTTGGTGCGAAGTGTGTAACATGTTCTGATTCTACAGGTTGGATCTACGATCCAGAAGGAATCGATGTTGACCTTCTGAAGGAGGTTAAGGAAGTTAAGAGAGCACGTCTTACAGAGTACGCTGCAGCTCGTCCATCTGCTCAGTATCATGAGAAGAAGAACGCAGATGATCATGGTGTATGGTCTGTTAAGTGTGACCTTGCTCTTCCATGTGCAACTCAGAACGAGTTGAACCTTGACGATGCTAAGATGCTTGTAGCAAACGGCGTTATCTCTGTAACAGAGGGTGCTAACATGCCTACAACATTGGAAGCTACAAAGTACCTTCAGGAGAATGGTGTTCTCTTCGTAGGTGGTAAGGCTGCAAATGCAGGTGGTGTTGCTACTTCTGCACTTGAGATGAGCCAGAACTCTGAGAGACTTTCTTGGACATTCGAGGAAGTTGATGGAAAGCTTAAGGGAATCATGGAGACAATCTACGCTAACATTTCTGATGCTGCTAAGAGATACAATGCAACAGTTGGCGGAAACGCTGACTATGTAGCCGGTGCTAACATTGCTGGTTTCGAGAAGGTTGTAAACGCTATGCTTGCACAGGGTGTTTGCTAATTCTTAGAAAACTTTATATGAATTTTCAGGGCTGCCGTTTGGCAGCCCTTTTTATGTTTTTTTTGGGAAAAGTTGAAAAAAGGGGCAGAAACTTAATAGGTTTTGCAATACAATTTAGTCTATTTCTTGTTCTAAATCATTAAAAATATCAGCATTAAAGAAGTCAGGCAATGTCATATCAAGACCATCACAAAACTTTTTGATGGTTGTAATGGAAATATCTCTGCGTTTTTCATCCATCATACTATATACCGTGGATGGCGTTACGCCGGATATGGTAGCCAGTTCGTTATATTTTATATTGCGTTCCTTGCAAATGTCTTTGAATCTTAATACAACAGCATCTTTAACAGTCATTTTATATACTCCTATATTTCATAAAAGATAGTATAAGTTTATAAATTTACACGCATACGCGTATACGCACTTGCGTAATAAAGAAAAAGTATTTATAATTTATTTCTGTGTTTACATTGCCTGCTTTATATTTGGAGTTGAAGATATAAAGGAGGTTTTGCATGAAAAGATATGGCTATGTGCGTGTATCCTCAAAGGATCAAAATCTAAATCGACAACTCGATGCATTTTCAGAATTAGGTCTGGAGTCCAAGTACATTTATATTGATAAAATGTCGGGAAAAGATTTTAAGAGACCAAATTATAAAAAGATGGTTTCAAAGCTTAGGACTGGTGACATCGTTGTGATTATGAGTATTGACCGATTGGGAAGAAATTATGATGAGATATTGGAACAATGGAGGATGCTTACAAAAGAAAAACGTGTAGATATTGAAGTAATTGATATGCCGCTACTCAACACAAATTATGAAAGAGATGGGCTTACAGGCGTCTTTATCTCAGATTTGGTTTTGCAGATACTTGCTTATGTTGCGGAAACGGAACGTTCATTTATTAAGCAGAGACAAGCAGAAGGTATTGTGGCGGCAAAAGCCAGAGGTGTGAAGTTTGGCATTTCAAAAATTGAATTGCCGGAAGAAAGGCTTGAGGAATTTATCAGGCTATGGCAGCAAGGAGAAATCACAATCAGGCAGGCAGCCAGTGAGTTAGGAATCAGTTCATCAACATTTTATAGAAGATGTAAGGAAATGCAGAATGATATGGAAAAATGTTGCAAAAGGTAGACAATGTGAAACACATAATTGGTTATGAAATAAGCTCGTAAATCAAAGATTTATAGAGCTTTTTTTATTATATATGAGTTGTTTCAAAAAGTCTACTTTGTGAAACAGTATGAAGGCGTTACAAGGGAGGAAGCATAGTGGCAAAAATATATGATGTAATAAAATATGAGGGAGATAATGATGTTTTTATCTGGAAACATCCTTGCGAAGATTTTAATTCTTTAACACAATTGATAGTTCATGAATCCCAAGAAGCAATCTTTTTTATGAATGGTCAGGCGTTGGATCAGTTTGGACCGGGTAGGTATACATTAGAAACACAAAATATCCCTAAAATAGGAAAAGTATTTAACCGGATGACCAAAGACGATACGCCATTTCATTGTGAGGTCTATTTTATAAATAAGACAGAGCAGATGGCTATTAAGTGGGGAACAGACACCAGAGTTGAATATATGGAGCCGACGTATCATTTTCCTATTTCAATAGGTGCAAGTGGAACAATGAATTTACGAGTGTCAGATGGAAGAAAACTTTTAATAAAGATAGTTGGGACAGAAAGTGTTCTTACACAACAAAAAATAGCGATGTATTTCAGATCATTTCTCATGACAAAGATAAAGACATATATCGCACATTTTATGCGCGAAAATTCAGTCAGCATTTTTGAAATAGATGAACATCTTGAAACATTTTCCAATGCGTTAAAGGAGGCGTTGTATCCGGATTTTGATGATTATGGAGTAGCGTTAGAACGTTTTTTTGTAACAACGGTTGCAAAACCGGAAGATAATAAAGAATATAGACGGTTTAAGGATTTATATTTTAGACAGTATGCGGATATTACAGAAGCAAAACTGAAACAGCAGTTGGAAATGATAACGGCTGAAACAGAGGCGAAAAAGACAATTCTTGAATCCGAAGCGATTGCTACTAAGCGGACACAAGAAGGATACACATATCAGCAGGAACGTGGATTTGATGTGGCAAATGTTGCTGCTGAAAATGAAGCAATTGGTCAATTTTCAAATCTTGGTATAGGCTTAGGAACGATGGTAGGAGTTGGAGGAACCGTTGGAGGAATGGTAACAAGTGCGATGAATTCAGCGATTCATACATCAATAAAAGATAACCAAGATGTAACGGTGTGTAAACAATGTGGAGCTGCAATACCAGCAAATGCTAAATTCTGTTTAGAATGTGGACAAAAGGTCGAGATACAAAATGTAAATGAAATAATATGTCCAACTTGTAATAAGAAAACAGCGCAAGGAAAGTTTTGCATGGAATGCGGGGCACCATTGGAAATTAAATGTGCAAAATGTGGAAGTAATGTGCCTGTGGGAGCTAAATTCTGCTTGGAATGTGGAGAAAAGCTATAAAATACGGAGGAAGAAAAATGAATGATAATCGAAAAAAATATATTTTTTGTTGGGGAATATTGGTAGCTGTTTTTAATCTTATTTCATTTGTAACGCCGTCAGAGGTTAAAGGATATGTTAAATTTACCGGAGCATTTTGGGCAGGGTATTTATTTGTGATGGTTGGAATGTTAGTTCAACTTGTTTGTACATGGAATTCTTTAAGTGTAGATAACGCTCCTAAATTGTTTCATAAGTTACCAATGCTGAAATTGGGCTATGTGACAATGGTATTGATGTTTGTGTTTGGAATAGCCGCAATGGTAATTCCTAACGTTCCTTATTGGATGGGTTATGTTGTCTGTCTGATTATTTTGGCATTTCAGGTTATTGCTATTCAAAAGGCAAGCGTTGCATCAGATTTGATACAAAAATTTGATGAAAATGTCGCTAAAAGTACATTTGAATGGAAATTGATGGTAGCAGAAATAGAAGGAATCTTAAACAAAACAAAATCACAGGATACAAAGAAGAAACTTAATACGGTATATGAGAAAATAAGATATTCAGATCCAAAATCGAATGAATTACTAACAGATGTGGAAAATCAAATCCGAATATTAATAGAAAAATTAAATGAGGCGGTTGTGGCAGATGATGAAAGTCAGATCAGTGAATTAACAACGGAGATAATACAGAGAGTCGAAGAAAGAAATAAAAAATGTATGTTATTAAAATAAACGAATGAGAAGGAGAATGAACAATGTCGGTTATGATGAAATGTAAAATGTGTGGTGGTAATCTTGAAATACAAGATGGAGCGCGCATATGTGTATGTGAGTTTTGTGGAACACAGCAGACTGTACCGGGAATTGAAAATGACAAAAAACTGGTGTTATTTGAAAGAGCAAATAAATTGCGTTTTGATTGCGAATTTGATCAGGCGCAGGCGGTATATGAGAATATTATATCGGAATATCCAGACGAGGCAGAAGCATATTGGGGATTAATTTTATCTCGATATGGTATTGAATACGTGGATGATCCTAAAACTGGGAAGAAAATACCGACTTGTCATAGAATCTCACATAAAAGTATTTATGACGATGATGATTTTTTGAAAGTGGTAACCAAGTGTGACAAAGAAGCAAAAGATATTTACTATGAGGAAGTAAAGGTAATTGATGCAATACGCGAAAAAATCATTAATATATCTAATAAAGAAAAACCATATGATGTGTTTATATGTTACAAAGAATCGGACGAAAACGGCGAACGCACAGAGGATAGTGTGTTGGCAGAAGTCTTGTATGAAGAACTAACGAAAAAGAAATATCGTGTATTCTATGCAAAAATATCATTGGAGGATAAACTGGGGAAGGAATTTGAACCATATATCTTTGCTGCGTTGAATTCTGCGAAGGTTATGCTGGTCGTAGGAACGAAGGAAGAATATTATAACGCGGTATGGGTACGAAATGAGTGGAGCCGTTTCCTTGATATTATCAAAAGAGATAAAGAGAAAGTGTTAATTCCATGTTATAAGGACATGGATGCATATGATCTGCCCAAGGAATTCAATGGACTTCAAGCACAGAATCTTGGAAAAGTGGGATCATATCAGGATATTGTGCGCGGCGTAGGTAAGATTATTCCGAAGGGATCATCAGTTCCGACATCGGCAGAAGATATACGCGATGTAATCAAACAGGAAAATAAAAAACGAACAATACGGAATACTATAATTATAAGCGTTGCAGGAGTTGCAGTTGCGGTCGCTCTTGTTTTTGGAGTAAGGGCACTTATTGAGATGATAAAAAATAATAAGAGCGAGACAGTTGTAAATAATTATCTGACGGAAGCAACAACAGAGGCGACAACAGAAGCGACGACGGAGGCGCCGAAGGAGTGGGAATATGAGATAGCTATAAATGATTCGGAAAAAAGTACAGAAGATATGTCTTCAATGCAAGGAGGAATTCATCCAATATATATACATTGTACGATTATTGATGGACCTGTCGATGAATCGATTCAATTTAAAGCGGAGTGTGTGTATCCAGATGGCTCTACTGGAACAGTAATAACAGAAGAAGCGAATGCTCCGGAAAATGGGTCTTATAGAAACGAGGTAGGTGCTTACTTTAATTGGATAAATAACGATACAAGGGAGATGATTGATTTGCCAAAGGGTTCATATTCTATTTCTGTATATGTTGTAAACACAGGAGAATGTGTTAAAGCAAAAACTATTACAGTACAATAAAGAGGAGATGCAAATGGATAGAAAATATCAGGTATTTATTAGTTCTACATATTTAGATTTAAAAGAGGAACGAAGTGCTGTATCAGAAATATTGTTAAAAATGGGATGCATTCCAGTTTCAATGGAACAATTCCCTGCAGCACCTGTTTCACAATGGGAATATATAAGAAGAATGATAGATGATAGTGATTATTTTATATTGATTATTGCAGGTAAGTATGGAACAGAAGATAAGGAAGAAGGAATAGGATTTACAGAAAAAGAATATAATTATGCTGTTAAAAAAATGAAACCGATATTGGTGTTTATGTTAAAAAATCCAGATATGTTAATTGTTTCAAAGTCTGAAACTTCAGATTCAAAAAAACGTAAATTGCATAGATTTAGAAACAAAGTTGAAGATGACGGATTGCTTGTTGACTATTATGAAGATTCAAATGATTTGAAAAGTAAAGTTTCGGTTTCGGTGGGAAACTGTATACGTACCAATATTGGAGGTGGCTGGATAAGAGCAAATTATTTTGATAATACCAAGAAGAAATTGCTTGAAATGATAAAGAGTGGTAATTGTATAGATATAAATAAGATAAATGAATGTTTTACGAACTGATTTATAGCTTAGAAATTGTTACATTTCTGAGGAAATTAGAGAAATTAAATATTTTATGATCTTGGTGTACAGCCAGAATTAAAAGTGATGAATTTATTGGATATTAAGTATAGATTTTTCAAAGAAAATAATCAGTTCACATTAGAAAAATGCCCGGTTTATAACTGGGCGTTTCCTTTTGATAGAAGTAAATTGGGGGAAAAGCTGTAAAACCGGGAAAATCCCCCAATCGGAAGCTAAAGGGAAGCAAGTAGGTTGGGGGAAAAGTTGTAAAACCGGGAAAATCCCCCAATCGGAAGCTAAAGGGAAGCAAGCGGGTTGGGGGAAAAGCTGTAAAACCGGGAAAATCCCCCAACCGGAAGCTAAAGGGAAGCAAGCAGATTGGGGGAAAAGTTGGAAAAACAGCCACAAAGCCCCAATTGGCTTCGGGTGTGGCGGGGACAGCGGGACTTTTCGTGCATTATGTACAGCTTTCTGTGGGGATGATGGATTCTGTGCAGGGACATTTGCGACAGCCGGTACTTAATGAGCGCGTGCGCGAATTTAGTACCGCTGCTCGGAGCAACTAAGCGGAAGCGGTCCCGAAACAGAACCATCACCCCCACAGCAAGCGTCACATCAACCACAATCCCCCGCTGTCAGGGGAAAATCTCTTGTATAATATGCAGAAACCGCATATAATAATAACCGAGTATGCAAACAAAGACTTAAGAGACGAAAACAATTACGTTGCAATATGAGAGACGAGGTGAATCGATTATGTCATATGTAGAATACGAAAAAGCACAGAAATTAGGACTGAAAGCATTTCGAAATGCAGTATCCAAGGGAGAAAATGAATATCTTCCGGTATTGGATGAGATTTTGGAGGATGTTGATATCGTGGGCGAGATGTCACTTGGTATCGTTCAGATTCCACTTGACCGTATCGTTGGAACAAGCAATGTCGGAAGAACATACGCATTTGCGAACAACTTCATGCCGCTGCTTGATTATAAGACAGAGTTTGGTGCCAAATGGTCGGCACTGTGTGACAGCCAGATTGAAGAGGGAATTCGTGATCCAATCAAGGTTTACGAATATATGAATAAATTCTATGTCGTAGAGGGAAATAAGCGTGTATCCGTGATGAAATATTTTGATGCGGTCACAATCCCGGCACAGGTAACCAGAAAGATTCCGAAGAAGACGGATGATCTGCAGGTGAAGATCTATTATGAATTCATGGATTTTTACAAGCTGACGGAGATTAACTATATCTGGTTTTCACAGGAGGGGTGTTTCCGCCGTCTGTTGGAGCTGACCAGCCCGGATCCGGATGCGGAGTGGACAGATGAGCAGAAGATAGATTTCGGATCTGCAAATCATCGCTTCTGTGTGTCATTTAAGGCACTTGGCGGAGATAAGCTGCCGCTTACAAACAGTGATACATTGTTGATCTTTATTGATATCTATGGATATGAAGCCGTGAAGAAGATGACCGAAGCGGAGATGAAGGAGAAGATCAAGCTTCTGTGGGATGAGTTCCTGATCGAGTCCAAAGGCAGGGAAGTGGAGCTTCATATGGAGCCGACGAAGCTTGGACGCAAGAAGCTGATGGACTATTTCCGAAGCTCGACACCGAAGAAGGTGATGGTAGCGTTCGTGTTCAACAAGGACCCACAGGAATCCGAGTGGCTGTATGGACACGAGCTTGGACGATTATACTTAGATGAACATTATCCGGATACGATCAAGACACTGAAGGTGCACAATATTGCATCCGAGGAAGAAGCGATATCGGCGATGGAGGATCTGATCGCGATGGGTGTGTCAATCATCTTCACAACGACACCACAGCTCATCAGTGCGAGCGTGAAGGTTGCAGTCAATCACCCGGAAGTCACGATTATGAACTGCTCACTGAATACATCGCATAAGGTTATCAGCACATATTATGCCAGACTTTACGAGGTGAAATTCCTTGCAGGCATGATCGCAGGTGCGATGTCAAAAAGTGGAAAGATTGGTTATGTGGCGGATTATCCGATTGTCGGTATGACTGCGAATATCAATGCGTTTGCACTCGGTGCACGCATGGTGAACCCATATGCAAAGGTCTATCTCGAATGGACGACTGTGAAAGGCAATACGCGTGAAAATGTATTACGCGAGTTTGAGGAAAATGGAATCGAATATATCTCCGATCAGGTTATGATCAAGCCGAATTCCAACAACCGCCGGTATGGATTGTATAAGCTCGAAGGGGAGGAAACGGTGAACCTGGCATTCCCGCTATATCAGTGGGGCGAATTTTATGCGAAACTGATTGAGAGCGTGGTAAATGGCGCGATCAAACAGGATGATTCGAACGAAGGTAAGGCGGTCAACTATTGGTGGGGACTTTCCGCAGAAGTTGTTGATATCATCTGTTCGAACAAGGTACCGGAGGGTACGAAACAGTTAGTCGGAATCATCGGCAAACTAATCCGCGAGAACAGCTTCCATCCGTTTTATGGCGTGCTTCGTGCACAGGACAACACGATTAAGAATGAAGATGAGGAGATTATGACGCCGGAAGAAATCATGCTGATGAACTGGCTGGTGGATAACGTAGAGGGGGAGATTCCGGACATCAAAGATATGAAGGATGAGGCGAAATCCATCGTCGAGCAGAAGGGTGTCAAGGACGATACAAAACCGGATGCCGTGCAGGATAACGGTAAGGACGATACAAAACCGGATGCCGTGCAGGATAACGGTAAGAGCGATACAAAACCGGATGCCGTGCAGAATAACGGTGAAAACGACATAAAACCGGATGCCGGGCAGGATAACGGTGAAAACGACACGAAACCGGATATAGGGCAGAATGATGGTAAGGATGAGACAAATCCGGAAATGAAACAAAAAGAGGTAAAGGACGAGGGCTAGGATAAATGAAGATTTTGTTACTCGCAGACGAAGAGTCCAGATATTATTGGGATTATTTTGAGAAAAGTAAATTAGAGGGAATTGATCTGATTATTTCCTGCGGAGATCTGGCTCCACAGTTCCTGTCTTTTATAGCGACATTTGCGAAAGTGCCGATTCTGTATGTGCATGGGAACCATGATTCCTGTTATGATGAAACACCGCCGGATGGATGTATCTGTATCGACGATGATGTATATGTGTACAATGGTATCCGGATTGCGGGACTTGGCGGAAGCATGTGTTATAATTTCGGGAACTATCAGTTTACTGAGAATGAGATGAAGAAACGTGTGCGCAAACTTCGAAAGAAGATTAAGAAGGCAGGGGGACTTGATATTCTGATTACACATTCTCCGGCATTTGAGTTAAACGACAGTACTGATTTGCCACATACCGGATTTCAGGCATTCTATCAGATTCTAGATGAGTATGAGCCGATGCTGTTTGCACATGGACACGTGCATATTAATTATGGAAGAGATTTTAAACGGATTTGTGAGTATAAGAACACCAAGGTTGTGAATGCATTTGAGAAATATCTGATTGAAATCTGACACATAACTTTGTCCGGATAAAGCATTTATGACAAAAAACTTGTAGCAACCTATGAAATTTGCTATAATTAGCAGGTATATGTAAAATAATCGGCACTGACAGAGGGTAGACCGGATATTTATGGGTGAGAATGAGAGAGGTAAGCCATGCAGAATAGATACGACAAATGTCCGAATTGTATGCAGGCCCTTGGACAGGGGGAAGATACATGTCCGTACTGCGGATTTGACGTGAACGGATATGAAGAAAAGACAAATTGTTTGCGACCATTTACAGTATTGCAAGGGAAATACATGATTGGCCGTGTAATCGGTATGGGTGGTTTTGGAATCACTTATATCGGCTGGGATCTGAATCTTCAGACATATATTGCCATTAAGGAATATTTCCCGGAGAGCTTTGCGCATCGTGATACAATGGCGACAACGACGGTCACGACGAATGAGAACAAGCAGGAAATCTACGACAAAGGTTTGAAACGCTATGTGGAAGAAGCGAGAAATCTTTCGAAGTTCTATCAGCTGCAGGGCATTGTTTCAGTGAAGGATTTCTTCTATGAGAATGGTACCGGCTATATTGTTATGGAATATATCAATGGTGTGGATCTTAAACATTATCTAAAGGGTATGGGTGGCACATTGGATGAAGCAACGGTGCTTGCTCTGATGAAACCGGTTTTCGAGTCCTTATATGAGGTACATAAAAATGGTCTTGTTCACCGGGATATCAGCCCGGACAATATCATGGTAGATAATGAGGGAAAGATCAAGCTGATTGATTTTGGTTCGGTGCGCGGACAGTCCGCGGAAACCGATAAAACATATACAGTTATATTGAAGCATGGATATGCACCACCGGAGCAGTATTATGCGAAGGGAAAGCAGGGCCCTTGGACAGATATCTACAGTTTGTGTGCGACCATGTATAAGATGCTTACCGGTGAGGTTCCGCCGAACGGCGTAGAACGTATGGAAGATGATACCTATGTGAATCCTTCTTCAAAAGGAATCACAGTTTCCGAGCGGACGGAAGCTGTTCTCCGCAAAGGACTGGCGGTAAAGGCAACCGAGCGATATCAGAATATCGGAGAATTGTTGTCGGATTTATATGGAAGTGGACCGATTGCCAGTGTGAGTGCTGTCCCACAGGCAAATCCATATGCCGCGCCCGGGAATAATTCAACATCCGTGTCTATGCAGTCGATGCATCTGACACCGGGACAGAATAATGCAGAGTCATCGAACAATAAAAAGAAAATTGGCTTGATTGCCGGCGTTACGGCAGCGGTTGTGGCATTGATCATTGGATTGGTTCTGATCTTAGGCGGCGGAAAGAAAAAAGAAAATGATAAAACAACGACAGAAGCACCGGCCGATACAACGGAAGCCGCCAGTGCAACCGACGTAACGACAGAGGGTACAACGGAAGCAACGACAGAAGCGAATGCGACAGGTTCGTATGAATATATCTGGCCGACCGCGTTATCTGATACATGGCGTGATTACACGGCAAGTATTGACGGTACGCTTTACCAGTTCCCGCTGCCGTATTCTGAGTGGAAATCAAAGGGATGGCAGACAGACAGTTCTGTTGTCAAGGTAGCAGCAGGTGATTGGGATTACCTGACCTGTTATACAGACCGTGCAGAATTAACGGTGGTTGTAGCGAACCCGGGAATGAATGAGGCAGACATAAACAGTTGCTTTGTTGTCGGATTCTCATTTAATGCAAGAATTGACGACCATAAGGATGATTTTTCCATCGAACTGTCAAATGGAATCAAATTGTTCACTTCCACGGAGAATGATATTAAGACGGCATTCGGTGCTCCGGAGAGTCGATATGAGGGAACACATTCCATTGATGATAGCCAGTATGTTGCGATTGATTATGCCGGAGATGAAGTCAAAGATGGTATGGATTTAGAAGTGTCAGATGAAATGAACCTGTATTCCATAAGCATTGCGAATTCAAATCTGCCGGATATTGGGACAAATGTAGGGGATATCAGTGTTGATGCTCCGGCAATCAATGATAAGTATGTGGCACCGGATGGGCCAAGCGCAGATCGGTTTGACAGTATTATTACAATCGGTGATAAAAACTATGTGCTTCCGGTTACATTTTCTGAGTTTGCCGCAGACGGCTGGACACTGGATTCTTCCGTATCAGCTTACATCGGTGGAAAAGGCAGTGAGAGTACCTATATGGAGAAGGACGGAGAAAAGATAGGAATCACGTTGAATAATTATACGGGTAATGCTATTTTGCCAGAGCATGCATATATTTCAAGAATTGATGTAGATATGAATTATTATACAGGAAATGCTGTATTCCCGGGCGGAATTTCCATGACTGATGATGGAAACAAGATTGAATCTGTTTATGGGGATTTGGGCGAAGATGATTTCTCAAAAGATGAATATTCATCGTTCATTTCATATTATGCATATAAGTACGAAGATACTCAATATATCAGCATAAGTGCTTATGCGGACCCGAGTACGGGAAAGATAACTGACTACAGTTATTCTACAAGCAAAGAGATCGAATAAGATAGGAGTTGAGGTTATGTCAGATTTGAAATTTGACCAGATACTAGATGAATATGTACGTTTTTGTAATGACTCCGGTAAGATTGACTTAAATCTCTACGAAGAGTACAACGTAAAGCGGGGACTTCGAGACTCCAACGGACGAGGCGTACTGACCGGACTTACAGAGGTGTCCGACGTTATGGGATTTAGCGTTGTGGATGGACATCGTGTACCAATTCCTGGAGAACTTTATTTTCAGGGATATGAAGTTCAGCAGCTTGTGCAGGGCTTCCGTAACAGTCAGTATGGTTTTGAAGAAACGACATATCTGCTTTTGTTCGGTGATCTTCCAAGTCAGGAACAACTTGACTGCTTCAAGGAAGTACTTGGTGAGCTTCGCCAGTTGCCGGAGAGCTTTAACCGTGATGTTATCATGAAGGCACCGAGCCGCGATATGATGAATGTCCTGCAGAAATGTGTTCTTACTTTGTATACTTACGATCCGGATCCAAACAATCTGGATATCAAAAATGTATTGATGCAATGTCTGCAGCTGATTGCCCAGTTCCCGGTTATGGCGGCGTATGGTTATCAGGCATACAGACATTATTATCTCGATAAGAGCTTGGTTATCCACAGACCGAAGAAAGAGCTTTCAACTGCGGAGAATATCTTGCGTCTGCTTCGTACCGATGGAAAATACACGGCGTTAGAAGCAAAGGTTCTGGATGTTTGTCTGGTTATCCATGCGGAACATGGCGGAGGTAACAACTCAACCTTTACGACACATGTATTGACATCGACAGGAACGGATACGTATTCAACTGTCGCTGCCTCTCTTGGTTCTCTGAAAGGACCGAAGCATGGTGGTGCGAATATCAAGGTACAGCAGATGTTTGATGATATGAAGATGCATGTCAAGGATTGGGAGAATGAAGATGAAATCTCTGAATATCTACAGGGCTTGCTTGATAAGAAGGGATTCGATCATTCCGGCCTGATCTACGGTATGGGACACGCGGTTTACAGTGAGTCTGATCCAAGAGCCGTAATTTTGAAGAAATACGCAAAGAAGCTTTCTGAGGAAAAGGGCTTGCAGGACGAATTTGCATTGTATGACAGAGTTGAGCGTATCGCAGCGGAGTTGATTAGCGAGCATCGTCGGACATTTAAGACGGTTTGCGCGAATGTCGATTTCTACAGTGGATTCGTTTATACGATGTTGAAGCTTCCAATCGAGATCTTCACGCCAATCTTTGCAATCTCTCGTATCTCCGGCTGGTCTGCACACCGGATTGAAGAGTTGGTAAATAAGGGCAAGATTATCCGTCCGGCGTACAAATTCGTTGGTCATCACAAAGAATATATTCCAATCGAGAAACGTGATTGGTAATGAAATTACGACAGTTTGCATGTACAAAATGTGCAAACTGTCTTTTTTTAGCTGTATTTCATGCCAAAAACAGGACTTTCATTCTTGCACTGAAAAGATGGGTGTGTTAGTATTGCTTGTATAAAATCAGGACGCAATGTATAAGAAAATAGACGAAAGGGACTAAAAGTATATGTGGGTAGCCGATCAGTGGAAAGAATATGAGATTATAGATTGTTCAAGAGGAGAAAAACTGGAGCGATGGGGAGATTATATTTTACTTCGTCCGGACCCGCAGGTGTTGTGGGATCTTCCGCGGATGAATCCGGCATGGAAGAAGCTGAATGGACATTATCACCGTAGCAACAAGGGTGGTGGTGAATGGGAGTTTTTTGATCTGCCGAAGCAGTGGAGTATCAATTACAAGGATCTGACATTTCATTTGAAACCGTTTACATTTAAACATACAGGACTGTTTCCGGAACAGGCGGTGAACTGGGACTGGTTTGGTGAGAAGATACGGAATGCAAATCGAGAGATCAAGGTGCTGAATCTGTTTGCTTATACGGGTGGAGCCACGTTGGCGGCGGCTAAGGCAGGTGCCAAGGTTACACATGTTGACGCATCGAAGGGCATGGTGACATGGGGCAAGGAAAATGCTGTGGCATCGGGACTTGAGGATGCACCAATCCGCTGGCTGGTCGATGATTGTGTGAAGTTCGTGGAGCGGGAAATTCGTCGTGGCAATCATTATGATGGCATCATTATGGATCCGCCATCGTATGGCAGAGGACCAAAGGGCGAAATCTGGAAGCTGGAGGAGAAGATTCATCCGTTTATTGCACTGGCAAGTCAGCTTTTGTCGGATGATCCATTGTTTTTTCTGGTGAATTCGTATACAACCGGATTGGCTCCGGCGGTGCTTACATATATGATTTCTGCTGAGGTAGGAAAGAAATTTGGAGGACATGTGGAGTCACAGGAAATTGGCCTTCCGGTGAAAGAAACAGGGCTGATACTTCCTTGTGGCGCATCAGGGCGATGGAGCGTGGAGTAGTTTGACAGTTAGGAATGCAATTATTTGGATGATGGATTGATATATACGATGTAGGGGTAGATAAAGAAAGAAGGAAAAGGTAGATTGCAGGAGACAGAAAAGACAATTGAACAGAAAACAGAGCAGACGGCTGTTCAGAAACCAATACATGGTGAAGAACATGAACATGGGCACGACAAGTTGCGGTATGGAAGGCAGAACAAATCGAAGTCTATCTATATCACGAAGATTGCCATTGTTGTATTTACGTTGATCCTGCAGATTTTTTTCTGGGTATTTCTGTATGGAATTGCCAAGAATTATATGATCTACTGGAAGACGCTTGCACTGCTGCTTTCGGCAACGGTTGTGCTGTATATCGTCAATAAACCGGAGAATCCTGCATATAAACTGACATGGATTTTACTTATGATGGTAACACCGATCCTGGGTGGTGTGTTGTATATCGCAATTGCCGGTAACCGAACCCGTATGAAGTTTATCCGGGATGCACAGAAGAATCATCTCGATACATTTCAGTATATGCCAAGTGATAAGAGCAGACAGCGGGAAATACGGAAGCTGAGCCAGAGTGCAAGCGTGCAGTCAACGTATATTTCGAAAACCGCCGGTTATCCGGTCTATAAGAATACAGTTGTGAAATATTTTCCGCTTGGCGAGGATAATTTTGCTAAGCTTGTGGAAGAATTAAACAATGCAAAACATTTTATATTTATGGAGTATTTCATCATCAAACAGGGTGAGATGTGGGATACGATCTTAGAGATTATGGAGCGAAAGGCAAAAGAGGGCGTGGATGTTCGCTTGATCTATGATGATTTTGGCTGCTCTATGTGGATTCCGTCCCGGTTCATCAAAGATATGAAGGAGAAAGGAATCAGGGTTGCGGCATTTAACCCGATCGGACCATTCTTCAACCTGCGGCAGAACAACCGTGACCACCGTAAAATCACAGTCATTGATGGTTATGTTGGATTTACCGGTGGCATTAATCTGGCAGATGAGTATATCAACAAGAAATCGCGGTTTGGACATTGGAAGGACACCGGTATCATGCTGAAGGGCGAAGCAGTCTGGAACCTGACACTGATGTTTTTACAGACATGGTTGATGCTGACCGGAGAGAAGGATGATTACTCATCGTATTCACCGGAGAAACATCAGGATATCGCGTTTTTCTCAGACGGCTATATACAGCCGTATGGTGATACGCCTGTGGACAATGAGATCGTCGGTGAGAATATCTATCTGAATATGATTAACAAGGCAAAGCATTATGTGTATATTACAACGCCATATCTGATTATCGACAATGAGATGGTAACAGCGTTGACACTTGCGGCAAAAAGCGGGATAGACGTTCGCATCATTACACCGGGAATCCCGGATAAGAAACTTGTTTATCTGGTAACCCAGTCGTATTATTATCAGCTGATTGAGGCTGGTGTGCGGATTTTCCAGTATACACCTGGGTTTATCCATGCAAAAACAGTCGTAGTGGACGACAAGGTGGCAACGGTCGGAACGATTAATTTTGACTATCGGAGCCTGTATCTGCATTTTGAATGCGGCGTCTGGATGTTCAACAGCAGTGTCATTTATGAAATTAAGGAAGATTATATGCTGACACTTGCAAAGTGTGATGAAGTGACGTTGGAGGAGATCCGGAAGACAAGTAAAACGAAGCTATTCGGACAGAGCCTGCTGCGATTGGTGGCGCCACTTCTGTAGAGGACGCAGAGAATGTATAGTTATGGGTAGTTGACAGGATAGGAAACAGAGAAGGAAGGATAAGTATGCAGTCAAAAGGGAAAAGAGAAACAACGGACGAACTGCTTGCAAGAAGTTTTAAGGAGCTGCTGTGCAAACTGCCGATGGAGAAAATTACGATTAAGGATATCACGGATAAGGCGGGCGTGATCCGGCCAACATTCTATAATCATTTTTCGGATAAATACGCACTTTTGGAGTATATTGTCCGGCACGATCTGCTCACACCGATCAAGCCGCTTTTGGTGAATGATATGATACAGGAAGGACTGACATTGTTGTTCTCCAATATACAGAATGACCGAAGCTTTTACGAGCGCGCGGTGTGCATAGAGGGACAGAATTCGTTTGAAAGCATTGCGCGAAGCGAGGTTTCAAAGCTTCTGCTAGATATCATAGATCAGAAGAAACAGGGCAAGAATCACAAATACCCATGGCTTGACCGTCAGATTATCGCTGAATACTATGCAAACTCCATGTGCTATGTGGCAATTGCGTGGATCAAACGGGATTATATGATCGCTCCAAAGGATTTGTCGGAGATTTATAAATATTTGACGAAATCTTCCATGATGGATGTATTGAATGAACTTGTTTAAGATAAGATATGTTTTTGTCAAGAGGGAATTTGAGATAAAAGATATAAATTAGCTATACACGAACGCACAGATGTCGGTATAATTATACAAAGGAATAGGGCTGTATAGAGATACGATACATTAAAAAGAGATTGAATGTTCCATATATTCAATCTCTTTTTTATTATAGGGTTGCAACAAAAAGGATCAAGAAAGAAAAGAAAGAAAGGTGGATGAATCGTGATTCGATTTGGAAAGTGGGTAGTAAAACACAGAAGTCTGATTCTGATAATCGGTATTCTCTTGCTGATTCCGTCAGCCTTCGGATATTTTCATACCCGTGTAAACTACGATATTTTGAACTATCTCCCGGACGAGATTGATACTATGAAAGGCCAGGAGATTATGGTGGACGAATTTGGAACCGGTGCATTTTCCATGTGTGTCGTCGAAGGAATGTCCGACAAAGACATCTCCAAGATGCGGAAGGAAATGTGCAAAGTAGACGGGGTAAAGGATGTATTATGGTATGATTCCTTCCTTGATCTGTCAGTACCGGTGGAGATGCTTCCGGACAGCATCAAGGATGTGTTCATCAACAAGGATGCGGATTCCACAATCCTGTTTGTCCTGTATCCGAATTCCATCTCGGCCGATGAGACGATGGATGCCATCGAGAACTTACGTAAGGTTATGAATAAGCAGTGTTACCTCTCCGGTATGTCTGCGGTCGTAACAGATACGAAGAATCTGTCGAATAAGGAGACACCAATCTATGTACTGATCGCGGTCATCCTTTCAACGATTGTTCTTGCACTTGCAATGGACTCGGCGATCATCCCTGTATTCTTCCTGCTTAGTATCGGTATGGCGATCGTATATAACTTAGGTACCAACGTGTTCAAGGGAGAAATCTCCTATGTCACACAGGCGTTGGCAGCAGTCTTGCAGCTCGGTGTTACGATGGATTACTCCATCTTCCTGTGGCACAGCTACGAAGAGAAACAGCAGGTATATCCGGGTGAGAAGGGGCGTGCGATGGCACATGCAATCTCAAACACGATATCTTCGGTTGTCGGCAGTTCCATCACAACGGTGGCAGGATTCATCGCTCTGTGCTTCATGAGCTTCACACTTGGTATGGACTTAGGTGTTGTTATGGCAAAAGGTGTTGTGTTTGGCGTAATCTGTTGTGTAACGGTTCTTCCATCTATGATTTTGATATTTGACAATGCAATCGAGAAGACAAAACATAAGGTTATCCTTCCGGATCTGTCCGGTATTTCAAAATGGGTAACACAGCATTTTTACATATTCCTGATTTTGTTCTTCGTGCTGATCGGACCTGCTGTTTACGGTTACACACACAACACCGTATATTATGACCTGGCAGGTACACTTCCGGAGAGTCTGGAGAGTATCACGGCGAACAACAAACTGGAAGAGCAGTATCACATGGGTGCAACCCACATGGTGCTTCTGGATGCGAACACATCGACAAAGGATGTTGTAAAGATGACAAAGGAAATGGAGAAGGTAGATGGCGTTAAGGCAGTGCTTGGTCTTGACAGCATCGTCGGCTCTACGATTCCGAAGGATATGCTTCCGGATCAGATCCGCGAAGTGTTCGAGAGTGGAAAATACAAGATGCTTTTGATCATGTCGGAATACAAGGTGGCTTCGGATGAAGTAAATGAGCAGTGCGATACCTTGAAGCAGATGGTCAAGGATTGTGATGAAAATGGTATGCTGATCGGTGAAGCACCATGTACGAAGGATCTGATTGAGATCACAGACGAGGATTTCAAGATGGTAAGTGCCGTATCCATCGGTGTTATCTTCGTAATTATTGCATTTGTATTTAAGTCGATATCACTTCCAATCATTCTGGTCGCTGTTATCGAGTTCGCAATCTTCATCAACATGGGTATTCCTACCTACACGAAGACGGCGATTCCGTTTATCGCTTCTATCGTAATCGGTACGATCCAGCTTGGTGCGACGGTCGATTATGCGATCCTGATGACGAACAAATATAAGCGTGCAAGACATAACGGCCTTGCAAAGAAAGAAGCGGTCATCGAAGGAATGAAGGGCTCTGTACAGTCCATCATTGTTAGTGCACTCAGCTTCTTCGCCGCAACATTCGGTGTTGGTATGTATTCAAACATTGATATGATCAGCTCCCTGTGTACACTGATGGCACGTGGCGCATTGATCAGTATGGTAGTTGTTATTCTCTTACTTCCAACCATGTTCATGATCTTTGATAAGGTGATCATTCATACAAGTGCTGGATTTATCAATAAGGAAAAGCAGGCAGAGCAGTAAGATATTTTGAAAAAGATCGGGTGCAGTTGGAAATGGACGTAATCAACCATGTTGGAAAAGGATGGAATATAGGAAGGAGATTATATTATGAAACATTTAAATAAGAAAGAATGGAAGAAAAATACAAAATATATTGCAGGTTCGACCGGTGCGGTTGCACTTGCGGTTGCTTCCTGTGTCGCAGGTATCACAGGCACAGGTACGGATGTTGCAAAGCATGACAAGGAGTATCTGGCGGGCGATGACAAGGCAAGTGATACAGACGCAACAACGATTATGAATACCGATGATCTGGCAGACCAGCTCGCAGATAACGTAAACCTCAAAGAGAAAGATGTCGACAAGGATGAGACCGTCTATGTATTTGCAAAGGCGAACGGCGATGTGGATAACATCTTGGTCAACGAGACTTTGAAGAACCGTGACAAGAGCGCAACAATCGAAGATACCACAGACCTGAAGGATATCGTAAATGTCAAGGGTGACGAGACATTTACACAGAACGGAAACAAGATTACATGGGATGCAGCCGGAAATGAGATCAGCTACCAGGGTACAACCGATAAGCAGCTTCCGGTTTCTGTAAAGGCAACTTATTATCTCGATGGAAATGAAATCTCACCGGAAGACCTGGCTGGTAAGAGCGGTAAGGTAAAGATCCGTCTGGACTACACAAGCAATGAGACTGTTACGAAAGATGTAAATGGCAAGGATGAGGATATCTCCGTACCATTCGTCGCAGTATCCGGCATGGTGCTCGGCGATAACTTCACGAACATTCAGGTAACAAATGGCAAGTATCTTACGCAGGGCGAAAGCAACATCGTGGTTGGTTATGCAGTTCCCGGCCTTGACAGTGGCGTGAAGGATGCTGCCAAGGATCTTGATACAGAGATTCCGGATTATGTAGAAGTAAGCGCAGATGTGACAGACTTCTCACTCGATATGACAGTGACAATGTTAGTCAATGGTTCTGAGATGGACTACTCCGGCGATCTGGATCTGACAGATCTGGATGATCTGACAGAAGCTCTGAGCAGTGCTGGCAATCAGCTGGCCGATGGTTCCGGCGAACTTTCCGATGGTGCAACACAAGTATCGGATGGAGCCGGACAGCTTTCGGATGGAGCCGGACAGCTTGCAAGTGGTGCAGGTACATTGGCAGATAAGATGGGAGATTTGACAACAGGGGCAGGCAGCTTGAAAGAAGGTATGGAAAGCCTGTCAAGCTCATCCGGTGATCTGGCAAGTGGTGTTGCAGTCATTGACCAGAGTGCACAGTCCATTGCAAATGGTATCAACACGCTGGATGCAGCAGTGAATGCAAAGATGACGGATGAAGAGAAAGCGGCTGTTCAAAAGCAGGCAGGTACGGCAGCAGCAAGTGCGGTAGAAACACAGTTTGCTGCAGGTACGGATACGTACAAGTATATTTATGGACAGGCGGTATCAAATTATACAACAAATATGAATGCGGCAACAGATGCATTGTATCAGCAGTATAAAGCAGAAATGTTTGACACAATGGTTGATTCGGCACTGGCAGGAAAAGCAGCTCTTGCGGCACAGGCGGCTTCTGCGGGGGCAGCTGAAAAAGTAAAACAGGACGCCGAAAATGCTGGACGAACAGATATAGATCAGATTGCTCAGGAGGCTCAGACTGCGGGCGCGCTCACTTTCGCAAAGGCATATAATGATTATATGGGTAATGACAGTAATAGGACCACTATTCAAAATGATGTAGATAAAAAACTGAAGGATTTGGCACAGGCTACAACAGCAGGACTTGTGGAAAAAGGCAGTGCAGCTATTGGGCAATCGGTTGTTGATGCGTGTAAGACGGCAGCATCTTCGGCAGCATCTACAGCAGCAGGTGCTGCAGCCGTACAGGGTGCTGAGACAGCAAAGGCAACGATCGCTTCTCAGATCGAAGCCACACAGGCAAATGGTTACAGCTTAGTAAGTGGTGCGAATGCGCTTGCAAAGGGAACCTCCACATTGGCAGGTTCTGTACCGGCATTGAAGAATGGTATCAGCCAGCTTGTAAACGGTGCGAATGCATTGGCAAGCGGTGCCGGACAGTTGAAGGATGGCGCAGTTTCCCTGAAGAGTGGTGCCGGTACATTGAAGACAGGTGTTGATCAGTTGAAGGATGGTGCCGGACAGGTTGCTGACGGTGCAGCTACTTTGAATGAGAACCTTGTGGCATTGAATGATGAAGCAATCAAGAAGATGATCAGTGCATACAACGGCGACGTGAAGGATTCTGTTGCAAGACTGCAGGCAGCGATGGAAGCTGCAACCGAGTATGACAGCTTCGGCGGTAAGTCTGACGATGCAGCAGGCGTAACAAAATTCATTATTAAGACAGCAGCTATATCTGCTGAATAATATAGATTGGTTTATAAACCAATTCTTCTCCCCCGCGAAACGCGTCGGCTCATGCCGGCGTGTTTTCTTATGTTTTTTTGTCTGAGAAAGCAAGCGGGTAGGAGCAAAGTGTAGGAAAACCGGAAGATTGCTCCAAGTGGAAAAAAAGAGGAATCAAGCGTGTAGGAGCAAAGCGGTAAAAAACCGGAAAAACTCTCAAATCAGCATAAAAATTAAGTTGAAACATGTAGGAAGGTTAGATATAATAAAACCATATATGAAAAAAGAGGCTTCATTATGGAGAAAGTAAAAGAACAACTTGAACGGCTGTTTTCGCAGATGATGCGGATCATCATAAGCAACCGGCAGGATAAAACATATCAATATCGAAAAGTGGAAGTAACATGGACAACAGTACGTGGGAAAGAACTTTGTCAGATAGCAGCGTATACAGAAAAGCAGGTCTTTCAGGAGAATGTCAGCTTAGACAAACTTGCGGACAAGCTGCTTGTACATTTCCCGGAGCATTTGTGCCAGATGAATGTATTCACCGAAGAGAAGGAATACAGCTTCAAGATGACGAAGAAAGGCAAACTGCTGACGAACGCAACCAGACTTCCGGCGAAACAGTCCGGTACATCGAAGCTTGCAAAGGCCAGTGGCAGCGATGTAACAGCATTGACAGATAAGATGAACAGCCGTCGGGGCGAACACAACCGCAAGAAGAATTATATTCTGCAGGAGGGTATGATGGTTCCGCCGCTTGTAGATATGGGTATATTCACAAAAGATGGAAAAGTTGTCCGTTCTATGTATGACAAGTACAAGCAGATTAATCGGTTTGTGGAGCTTGTCGATGATGTGCTGAAGAATGAGACGAAGGATGAAATCCATATTCTTGACTTTGGATGCGGCAAATCCTATCTGACATTCGTCCTCTACTATTATATAGTAGAAATCCGTAAGAAAAAAGCGGAGATCATCTGACTGGATCTGAAGGCGGATGTGATAAAACACTGTAACGAGGCGGCGGAGAAGTATGGTTATGATCACCTGCATTTTGAATTAGGCGACATCAACGGCTACAAGACGAAGATGCCGGTCGATATGGTTGTGACATTGCATGCGTGTGATACGGCGACTGATTATGCGCTGTTCAACGCTGTACAGTGGAATGCAAAATACATTCTGTCTGTGCCGTGCTGCCAGCATGAGGTAAATGGACAGATTGAGAGTGAATTGTTGGCGCCGATGATGGAATATGGCATTATCAAAGAACGTATGGCGGCACTTGCAACCGATGCGGTGCGTGCGGATATGTTAACCTACCGGGGATACAAGACACAGATTCTGGAGTTTGTGGATTTTGCACATTCACCGAAGAATCTGCTGATACGTGCTGTAAAATCTGCAATCCCGAAAGAAAAACGGGAGCGCAGTTTACAGGAAGTTGAGCGCATGTGCGAGGAAATGCACATCGTTCCTTCTATATATAATCTACTAAAGTAAAAGAGAGGGAAGAGGAGGAAAATTATGAAACCAAAGACTCAGAACAAAAAAGGCGGTGCAATCGTCAGCCTGATCGTCGGAATTATTTTCGTGCTGCTGGCAATCATGTGCTTCATTGGCGACATGGATTATCTGCTTGGAGGCAAGGCAAAGGACTTAAATGAGATCGCAGCGAATGTCCGCCCGCAGAAGGACGATCATGTAAGAACAGACAGCTATCTTGTGCTTGGAAACTTTGCAGAGACACAGCATAAGATCAACGGAATCATTCCGGTAGGGAAAGAACAGCATTATGCGATTGTCCTTGGCGATGATAGCATGACGGATATTTCCGAGGCAAAGGTGATTGTACTTACAGTCAAGAACAAGAAGACAATCGAAAAGCTGGATGAACTTGCAAATGATGATAATGCAAACTTCAGCGATGCAATTGCGATTGAAGGACAGATTCGTACACTGGATCCGGAAATCGAAGGCTATTACAGAGATGCGCTGGCGTCATCCGGCATTACAGATTACTGCGATTATTATACGGTTGCAGTCGATGCTACGCAGACAAGATTTTTTGGCTGGGCAATCGTGCTTGGCGCATTGGCAATCGGCGTGCTCTGTATTGTAGCGTTTGCAAAGATTAACAAACAGATTAAGAATGAGAAGAATCTTGCTTATACAAATGCAACACCGGCGATGGGACAGCCGGGTAATCCTTATGTAAATCCGGTAACCGGACAGCCATATGATGCAAGTGTGGTAAATCCAGTCACCGGACAGGCATATAACCAGACACCGGATGGTGCCCCAAGTGTTCCGTATACATCGGGACAGAATACAGACAACAATCCGTATTCGTAAGTAGCGGTACAGAATACAGACGACAATCAGTATTCGTAAGTAGCGGTACAGAATATATACAGTCATCCGTATTCATATTCATAAGCGGCGCCAATCTGCTTATGAAACAAAGCATTATGATATCCCCGGTACATTATTATAGAAGAAACATAGAAAAATGCAAAAAAGATAGGAATCTGGCGGACATACCGGCGTATCGAAAAAAATACAAAAAAATAAAAAAAACTCTTGCATTTACAGGTGGTATTGAGTATAATAACCCTTGCTGTGACATTGATAGCGTAGAAGCGAAGGTTGCTATGCATGACATAGGTTTTTCGTGGAGCGAATGTCAATTAACGATAACTGGCGACAAGTCACTGTACTCAATAACCATCTGGCAATGCCAGAGATGACGTGTGAAGATATCAAAAGCACTTCGGTGCGAGATAAGATAGGAAACACACGGGAAAGTTGTACAGTCACCACTTGTCGTACTACAAAAAGTGCGAAAAGGAGGCGGCTTTTTTTATGGCAAGTCAAGTAATGAGAATCACATTGAAGGCGTACGATCACAAGTTAATCGATCAGGCTGCAAAGCAGATCATCGAGACGATCAAGAGTACAGGAGCAAAGGTTTCAGGTCCTGTTCCGATGCCTACAAAGGTTGAGAAAATCACAATCCTCAGAGCTGTTCATAAGTATAAGGATTCCAGAGAACAGTTCGAGCAGAGAACTCACAAGAGACTCATTGATGTACTTACACCATCACAGAAGACAATCGATGCTCTTCAGAAGCTTGATGTTTCAGCTGGTGTATATGTTAATGTAAAGATGAAGTAATTCATCAAATTAAAATGTTTATTGCAGTACCTAATTACGCGAAAGCGAATTTAGAATGATTGCTCCGGCAATCCGCTGTGAATTAAAATTAGGAGGAAAAAATTCATGAAGAAGGCTATTTTAGCAACAAAAGTCGGAATGACTCAAATCTTCAACGAAGACGGTGTTTTAACACCAGTAACAGTTTTACAGGCTGGACCATGTGTTGTAACTCAGGTAAAGACAGTTGATAACGACGGTTACGATGCAGTACAGGTTGGTTTCGGCGAAAAGAAAGAAAGAGTAACAACAAAGGATGTTTCTGGAAAGAAAGTAATCAGAAACCCACATGGCGCTGGTAAGGCAGAGGTTGGTCACTTCAAGAAGGCTGGCACAACACCTAAGAAGTTCGTTCGTGAGTTCAGACTTGAGAACGTAGCTGATTACAACGCAGGTGATGAGATCAAAGCTGATATCTTTGCAGAGGGTGACAAGATTGATGTTACTGCAAAGTCAAAGGGTAAGGGATACGCAGGCGGTATCAAGAGATTCGGTATGAAGTCTGGTCCTTCAGCTCATGGTTCCAAGTATCATCGTCATGCAGGTTCCAATGGTTCTGCAACAACACCAGGTAGAGTATTCAAGGGTAAGAAGATGCCTGGACATATGGGTAATGTAAGAGTTACAGTACAGAACCTTGAGATTGTTAAGATAGATGTAGAGAACAACGTAATTTTGGTAAAGGGTGCCGTTCCTGGACCAAAGAAATCATTAGTAATGATTAAGGAAACAGTAAAGACTGGCAAATAAGCCGGGCTTTCAGGAAGGAGGATCATTAGATGGCAACAGTAGCAGTTTATAACATCGAAGGTAAAGAAGTAGATAAGCTTGAGCTTAACGACAACGTATTCGGTGTTGAGATAAATGAGCATTTAGTACATCTGGCAGTTGTAAGCCAGTTAGCAAACGGTCGTCAGGGAACACAGAGCGCAAAGACACGTTCTGAAGTATCTGGTGGCGGTAGAAAGCCTTGGAGACAGAAGGGAACAGGTCATGCAAGACAGGGTTCTACAAGATCTCCACAGTGGACAGGCGGTGGTGTTGTATTTGCACCAAAGCCAAGAGATTACTCTATGAAGATGAACAAGAGAGAGAAGCAGATCGCTATGAAGTCTGCTCTTACATCAAAGGTTCAGGATGCTAAGCTTGTAGTAGTTGATGCATTCAACCTGGATGAGATCAAGACTTCAAAGTTTGTTCAGATCCTTGACAACTTAAAGGCTCCTAAGGCTTTGGTTGTAACAAAGGATAAGGATGAGAAGGTTGTTCTTTCAGCCAGAAACATCCCTACAGTTAAGACAACAATGACAAATTCACTCAATGTATACGACATTCTGAAGTATGATTCACTCGTACTTACAAAGGATGCAGTAGCAGCAATCGAGGAGGTGTATGCATAATGGCAGATATTAAGTATTATGACGTTATCCTTAAGCCGGTTCTTACAGAGAAGAGTATGAACGCTATGGCTGAGAAGAAGTACACTTTTCTTGTACATCCGGAAGCTACCAAGGCTCAGGTTAAGGAAGCTGTAGAGAAGATGTTCGAGGGAGCAAAGGTTGCTAAGGTCAACACAATGAATCAGGATGGTAAGACAAAGAGACGTGGAATGACCTACGGCAAGACAGCAAAGACTAAGAAGGCAATCGTTCAGCTTACAGCTGAGAGTGCAGACATCGAGTTATTCGAAGGTCTTTAAGATGTAAAACTATGTGCAATAAAAGCACGATAATAAATTGAGATTCGAAAGGAGAACAAAAATGGGAATTAAGACATATAACCCATATACACCTTCCAGAAGGAATATGACAGGTCTTGATTTCGAGGAGATCACAAAGAGTACTCCAGAGAAATCCCTTCTTGCAAAGAAGGACAAGACAGCAGGACGTAACAATCAGGGTAAGATTACAGTAAGACATATCGGCGGTGGTAACAGACAGAAGTACAGAGTCATCGACTTCAAGAGAACAAAGGATGATATCCCGGCTAAGGTAGCTGCAATCGAGTACGATCCAAATAGAACAGCAAATATCGCACTGCTTTACTATGCAGATGGCGAGAAGGCATACATCATTGCTCCGGTTGGCCTTAAGGTTGGCGACGAGCTTATGAATGGTGCAAATGCAGAAATCAAGGTTGGTAACTGTTTACCACTTGCAAATATTCCAGTTGGTACTGAGATTCACAACATTGAGCTTTATCCTGGAAAGGGCGCACAGCTTGTACGTTCCGCAGGTAACTCCGCTCAGCTCATGGCAAAGGAAGGCAAGTATGCAACACTCAGACTTCCATCCGGCGAAATGAGAATGGTTCCTATCGTTTGCCGTGCAACAATCGGTCAGGTTGGTAACATCGAGCACGGACTTGTTAACATCGGTAAAGCAGGACGTAAGCGTCACATGGGTGTTCGCCCAACAGTACGTGGTTCTGTTATGAACCCGAACGATCACCCACACGGTGGTGGTGAAGGTAGAGCACCGATCGGTCGTTCTGGCCCATCTACTCCTTGGGGTAAGCCGGCACTGGGACTTAAGACCAGAAAGAAGAACAAGCAGTCTAACAAGTATATTGTAAGAACAAGAGACGGTAAGAACGTTAAGTAAGGAGGTAAGTTATGGCTCGTTCATTAAAGAAAGGACCATTTGCAGATGGTTATTTGTTAAAGAAGATAGATGCTATGAACGCTGACAGCAAGAAGGACGTCATTAAGACATGGTCACGTCGTTCAACAATCTTCCCATCATTCGTTGGTCATACAATCGCTGTATATGATGGAAGAAAGCATGTGCCTGTATATGTAACTGAGGATATGGTTGGTCATAAGCTCGGTGAGTTCGTTGCAACAAGAACATACAGAGGACATGGCAAAGATGAGAAGAAGGGTAAGAAGAGATAAGTCGAAAGGAGGACACATTCATGGCAAAAGGACATAGATCCCAGATTAAGAGACTCAGAAATGAGAATAAGGATACAAGACCTAAGGCTACTGTTTCATATGCAAGAATTTCAGTAACTAAGGCATGTTTCGTATTAGATGCGATCAGAGGCAAGGATGTAACTTCAGCACTTGGTATTCTTGCTTACAACAATCGTTATGCATCAAAGGTAATTGAGAAGTTATTGAAGTCCGCTATTGCGAATGCAGAGAACAACAACGGTATGAAGGTTGAAGACCTTTACATCGCTGAGTGCTATGCAAACAAAGGACCAACAATGAAGAGAATTCAGCCGAGAGCACAGGGTAGAGCTTACAGAATCGAGAAGAGAACAAGCCACATCACTGTTGTGCTGGATGCAAGATAGGAGGTAAGCAATGGGACAGAAAGTTAATCCACATGGTTTAAGAGTCGGAATCATCAAGGATTGGGATTCAAAGTGGTATGCTGATACCAAGGACGGAGAATTCTCAGATAACCTTGTTGAGGATTATAAAATTCGTGAGTTTTTAAAGAAGCAGCTTTATTCTGCAAACATCTCTAAGATCGAAATCGAGAGAACAGCAGATAAGGTAAGAGTAAACTTATATACAGCTAAGCCTGGTGTAGTAATCGGTAAGGGCGGCGCTGGTATCAACGAGATCAAGGCAAAGCTTCAGAAGTTCACTTCTAAGAAGCTCTTCATCGACATCAAGGAGATTAAGAAGCCGGATCTTGATGCTCAGTTAGTAGCAGAGAACATTGCACAGCAGCTTGAGAATCGTATCTCATTCAGACGTGCTATGAAGTCTTGCATGAGCAGAACAATGAAGATGGGTGCACTTGGTATCAAGGCTTGCTGTTCAGGACGTCTTGGCGGTGCAGATATGGCTAGAACAGAGTTCTATACAGAGGGTAAGATTCCTCTTCAGACTCTTCGTGCAAACATCGATTATGGTTTTGCTGAGGCAAACACAACTTATGGTAAAGTTGGTGTTAAGGTATGGGTTTACCACGGTGAAGTACTTCCTACTAAAGGAAACAAGGAAGGGAGCGATAAATAATGTTAATGCCTAAGAGAGTAAAGCGTCGTAAGCAGTTCAGAGGCACTATGGCTGGTAAGGCGCTCAGAGGAAATAAGATTACAAACGGCGAATATGGTATCGTAGCACTTGAGCCTGCTTGGATCAAGTCTAATCAGATTGAGGCTGCCCGTATCGCTATGACAAGATATGTAAAGCGTAATGGTAAAGTCTGGATTAAGATTTTCCCAGATAAGCCGGTAACAGCAAAGCCTGCTGAAACTCGTATGGGTTCCGGTAAGGGAGCTCTGGAGTACTGGGTAGCAGTAGTTAAGCCGGGCAGAGTATTGTTTGAGATCGCTGGTATACCAGAAGAGACAGCAAAAGAGGCACTTCGTCTCGCTACACACAAGTTGCCTGTTAAGTGTAAGATTGTATCAAAAGCAGATTTAGACAAGGAGGTTAATGGCGGTGAAGCTTAAGGATTATAAGAACGAATTAAACGCAAAGTCTCTGGAAGAATTGCAGAGCGAGTTAGTAGCTGCTAAGAAGGAATTATTCAACTTGAGATTCCAGAACGCCACTAACCAGCTTGAGAACACAAGCAGAATTAAGGTTGTTCGTAAGAACATTGCCAGAATTCAGACATTAATCGCTCAGAAAGCGAACGCATAATTATCGTAAAAGGAGGAACATATTGTGGACAGAAATCTGAGAAAAACACGTGTAGGTTTAGTTACAAGTGATAAGATGGACAAAACAATCGTTGTGTCAATCGTTGATAATGTAAAGCATCCTCTTTACGGTAAGATTGTAAAGAGAACTTACAAGCTCAAGGCACATGATGAGAACAATGAGTGTAAAGTTGGCGATAGAGTAAGAGTAATGGAGACAAGACCTTTGGCAAAGGATAAGAGATGGAGACTTGTCGAGATTATCGAGAAGGCTAAGTAAGGAGGCGCAGACAAAATGGTACAGCAGGAAACAAGACTTAGAGTTGCTGATAACACAGGTGCTAAGGAAATCCTCTGCATTCGCGTGTTAGGCGGTTCTACAAGAAGATATGCAAATATCGGTGATGTCATCGTTGCCTCAGTTAAAGACGCAACACCAGGCGGAGTTGTAAAAAAGGGTGATGTTGTGAAAGCCGTAGTTGTACGTTCTAAGAAGGGTGCACGTCGTAAGGACGGTTCCTACATCAAGTTTGATGAGAACGCAGCAGTTATTATTAAGGATGACGGAAATCCAAGAGGAACACGTATTTTTGGACCTGTCGCTAGAGAATTGAGAGACAAGAAGTTCATGAAGATCGTGTCTCTTGCACCAGAAGTATTATAGGAGGTAGCGACGATGGCAACTATGAAGATTAAAAAAGACGATATGGTTCAGGTCATTGCCGGTAAGGATAAGGGCAAAGAAGGTAAGGTATTATCTGTTGATGCTAAGAACAACAAGGTACTTGTTGAGGGCGTAAACATCGTTCATAAGCACAGCAAGCCAAGTATGCAGAACCAGCAGGGCGGAATCATTGATAAGGAAGCTCCTATCGACCTTTCAAACGTTATGTATCTCTACAAGGGTAAGCCGGTTCGTATTGGTTTCCAGGGTGAGAAGAAGGATAAGGTCAGAGTAGCCAAGATCGATGGCAAGACAGAAGTTATCGATTAATATAGGGAAGGAGGCAGAAGATTTTGAGCAGACTTAAAGATTTATATAGCAACGAAATTAAAGATGCTATGGTTAAGAAGTTTGGATATAAGAATGTAATGCAGATTCCAAAGCTTGATAAGATCGTTATCAACATGGGCGTTGGAGAAGCAAAGGAAAACGCAAAGGTTTTAGATACTGCAATCAAGGATCTTGAGACAATCACAGGTCAGAAGGCAGTTGTAACACGTGCTAAGAAGTCCGTAGCGAACTTCAAGTTAAGAGAAGGTATGCCAATCGGATGTAAGGTTACACTTCGTGGCGAGAAGATGTATGAGTTTACAGACAGACTTGTAAACCTTGCACTTCCACGAGTACGTGACTTTAGAGGTGTTAATCCGGATGCTTTTGATGGTAGAGGTAACTATGCATTAGGTATCAAGGAGCAGCTTATTTTCCCTGAAATCGAGTACGATAAGGTTGATAAGGTAAGAGGTATGGATATCATCTTCGTTACCACAGCTGAGACAGACGAGGAAGCTCGTGAGTTATTGACTTTGTTCGGTATGCCATTTAAGAAGTAGGAGGAAATGAACTATGGCTAAAACATCTATGAAGATTAAGCAGCAGCGTCCTCAGAAGTTTTCTACCAGAGAGTACACTCGTTGCAAGATTTGTGGTCGTCCACATTCAGTTTTGAGAAAATATGGAATTTGTAGAGTATGTTTCCGTGAGTTAGCATACAAGGGACAGATACCAGGCGTTAAGAAGTCAAGCTGGTAAGAGTGAAGAAGAATAAGGAGGAAACAAAGCTATGTCAATGAGCGATCCAATTGCAGATATGCTTACAAGAATCCGTAATGCAAATACTGCAAAACATGATACAGTAGATATACCTGCTTCAAAGATGAAGCTGGCGATTGCAGACATTCTCCTCAAGGAAGGTTATGTCAAGGCAGTTGACGTTGTTGAGGAAGGAAACTTCAAGACAATCAAGATTACACTTAAGTATGGTGCAAACAAGAACGAGAAGATCCTTACAGGTCTTAAGAAAATCTCTAAGCCTGGTCTTCGTGTATACGCATCAAAGGATGAGCTTCCAAAGGTACTCGGTGGCCTCGGTACAGCAATCATCTCTACAAACAAGGGTGTATTAACAGATAAGGAAGCAAGAAAAGAAAATGTTGGTGGAGAAGTACTGGCTTTCATTTGGTAGTCGGGATTTTCCACAAGAGAATAATTAAGGAGGACAAGGCGAAATGTCACGAATCGGAAGAATGCCTATCGCTATTCCGGCAGGCGTAACTGTTGAGATAGCAGAAAATAATAAGGTGACTGTAAAGGGACCAAAGGGAACTCTTGAGAGAGTACTTCCAGCAGAGATGGAGATCAAGCAGGAAGGCGAAGAGATTCTCGTAAACAGACCAAACGACTTGAAGAAGATGCGTTCACTTCATGGTCTTACAAGAACTCTCATTCACAACATGGTAATTGGTGTAACTGAGGGATATACAAAGGTTTTGGAAGTTAACGGTGTTGGTTACAGAGCAGCTAAGCAGGGTAACAAGCTGAACCTTGCACTTGGTTACTCACATCCGGTTGAGATGATTGATCCGGATGGAATCACAACAACTGTAGATGGTAACAAGATCACTGTTAGCGGTATCGACAAGGAAAAGGTTGGCCAGTATGCTGCCGAAATCCGTGAGAAGAGAGCCCCAGAGCCATATAAGGGCAAGGGTATCAAGTACGTTGATGAAGTTATCAGACGTAAAGTTGGTAAGACTGGTAAGAAATAATAAGGGAGTGAAAAGATATGATTAAAAAGGAATCAAGAAGTGCTATTCGTATTAAGAAGCATTTAAGAGTTCGTAACCGTTTTAGCGGCACTGCTGAAAGACCAAGACTTGCTGTATTCAGAAGTAATAATCATATGTACGCTCAGATTATTGACGATACAGTTGGTAACACTTTAGTGTCAGCTTCAACAGTTCAGAAGGACGTAAAGGATCAGTTAGAGAAGACAAATGATGTTGCAGCAGCAGCTTATCTTGGCAAGGTAATTGCACAGAAGGCTCTTGATGCAGGTATCAAGGAAGTTGTCTTTGACAGAGGCGGTTTTATATATCAGGGTAAGATTCAGGCTTTAGCAGATGCTGCTAGAGAAGCTGGTCTTGAATTCTAATAGGGAGGAGAACAACACATGAAACGTGAAATTATCGATGCTTCTAATTTAGAATTGGAAGATAGCGTAGTAAACATTAAGCGTGTCACCAAAGTTGTAAAAGGTGGACGTAACATGAGATTTGCTGCTCTTGTAGTTGTCGGAGATAAGAACGGACACGTAGGTGCCGGCTTAGGTAAGGCAGCTGAGGTCCCTGAGGCAATCCGCAAGGCAAAAGAGGATGCAATCAAGAAACTTGTAAAAGTTGATATTAACGAGAATGGAAGTATTCCATATGATTATACAGGTAAGTTCGGCAGCGCAAGCGTACTGCTGAAGTCTTCACCGGAAGGTACCGGTATCATCGCTGGTGGTCCTGCTCGTAAGGTACTTGAGCTTGCAGGATATAAGAACATCCGTACAAAGTCTCTCGGCTCTAACAACAAGCAGAATGTTGTTCTTGCTACAATCGAGGGTCTTAAGGCAATTAAGTCCCCTGAAGAGATTGCAAAACTCCGTGGTAAGTCTTTAGACGAGATTCTTAACTAAGGAGGTAATTTGAGATGGCAGATAAGGTAAAAGTAACATTAGTAAAGTCACCAATCGGTGCAATTCCTAAGCATAGAGCAACTGTTAAGGCACTTGGTCTTACAAAGATGCATAAGACTGTAGAACTTCCAAACAATGCAGCTACAATGGGAATGGTACAGCAGGTTCGTCACTTAGTAAAAGTAGAAGAAGCTTAATTTGTTAGAAGGAGGAACAGTCATGAATTTATCAAGTTTAAAGCCAGCTGAAGGCGCTGTATCAAGCGATAGCTTCAGAAGAGGCCGTGGACATGGTTCAGGAAATGGTAAGACTGCTGGTAAGGGCCACAAGGGTCAGAAGGCTCGTTCTGGAGCTCCAAGACCGGGCTTCGAAGGTGGACAGATGCCACTTTACAGAAGAATCCCTAAGAGAGGATTCACAAGCAGAAATCATAAGGAGATCGTTGCAATCAACCTTTCAGTTCTCGAGAGATTCGAAGATGGTGCAGAGGTATCTGTAGCTACATTGATCGAGGCAGGTATTGTAAAGAACGCCAGAGATGGTGTTAAGATTTTAGGAAATGGAGAGTTGACTAAAAAGCTTACTGTTAAGGCAAATGCTTTCAGTAAGTCCGCTGCAGAGAAGATTGAAGCTCTTGGTGGAAAAGCAGAGGTGATTTAGTATGTTCAAAACCTTGCGTGACGCTTTTAAGGTCAAAGAGATCCGTATGGGATTGCTCTTTACATTCTTTGTCCTGATAGTCATCCGTTTGGGTTCATTGATTCCAGTTCCTGGATTGAACACACTTGCAATTAAAGAATATCTGGAGAGCGCACTCGGTGATGCAAATAGCTTCCTGAGTTCGTTCACCGGTGGTTCTTTCACGCAGATGTCTATTTTTGCATTGAATGTAACACCATATATTACTTCTTCCATTATTATTCAGCTTCTTACGATTGCAATTCCGGCATTGGAAGAGATGCAGAAGGATGGAGAAGATGGAAGAAAGAAGATTACAGCTATTACAAGATATGTAACAATTTTCTTGGCTGTAATTGAGAGTCTCGGACTTGTCATCGGTTTCGGCCGTGGACATTATATGACAGTTACCGGACCACTTGGTTATCTTCTGGTTATCGTAACGCTTACAACCGGTAGTGCATTTGTTATGTGGCTTGGTGAACGCGTGACGGAAAAAGGTGTTGGCAACGGTATTTCTATTATCCTGTTGATAAACATCGTATCCAGAATGCCAAGCGATTTTTCAGATTTATATACAAAGTTCATGAAGGGTCAGGATATTGTAGATCAGGTAATTGCAGCAGCAATTATCTTAGCTGTTATTCTTGTAACGACTGTATTGGTTGTATTGTTACAGGGCGGTGTCAGAAAGATTCCGGTACAGCATGCACAGAAGGTGCAGGGAAGAAGAATGATGGGCGGCCAGCAGAGTCATATTCCTCTGAAGGTTAATACATCCAGCGTTATCCCGGTCATCTTCGCTTCATCGATTCTTTCCGTACCAATGGTAGTTGTAAACTTATTCAGCATCAATACCAGTGGTGTATGGGCAAAGATTTTAAGAGGCATGAATTCCAATTATTGGTTTAATCCTGCATATCCATGGGCGAACATAGGTCTGATAGTTTATATCCTGTTAGTTGTATTCTTTGCATATTTCTATACATCGGTTACATTTAATCCGATGGAGGTTGCAAATAACTTAAAGAAGGGCGGCGGATTTATTCCGGGTATTCGTCCTGGTAAACCTACACAGGATTATTTGAATAAAATACTGAATTACATCGTATTTATCGGTGCGGTTGGTTTGTTGATCGTTGCGATTATCCCAATCTTCTTTAACGGAATGTTTGGAGCAAATGTATCATTCGGCGGAACTTCATTGATTATTATTGTAGGTGTAGTTCTTGAGACGATTGATCAGATCGAGTCTAAGATGATTGTACGTAATTATTCAGGATTCTTGAATGATTAAATGTCGATAAAAGGAAGCAGGAGTGTATCCTATGGATACATTCCTATTCCTGGTTATAGGGAAATTAATTTTGTGGAACCAAAAGGCAAAGAGACAAAGAGAATGAAAGTATGGAGGGACAATAATTTGAAGATTATTATGTTAGGCGCACCTGGTGCAGGTAAAGGAACACAGGCAAAGATGTTAGCTGAAAAGTACGGAATCCCACACATTTCAACGGGTGATATCTTCCGTGCGAACATCAAGAACGGTACAGAACTTGGTGCAAAGGCTAAGGAATACATGGACAAGGGACTGCTTGTTCCGGATGAACTGGTTGTAGACCTGATCATGGATCGTTTTAAGGCAGATGACTGCAAGAACGGATATATCCTGGACGGATTCCCAAGAACGATTCCACAGGCGGAGGCTCTTGATGCTGCACTTGCTGCAAATGGCGAGAAAATCGACTATGCTGTGAATGTAGAAGTACCGGATGAGAACATTGTAAATAGAATGTCTGGCAGACGTGCGTGTGTAGGATGTGGCGCAACTTATCATATCGTATACAATCCAACAAAGGTAGAAGGCAAGTGTGATACTTGTGGTGCTGACTTGATCCTGCGTGATGACGATAAGCCGGAGACAGTCCTGAATCGTTTAAAGGTTTACCATGAGCAGACACAGCCGCTCATTGACTTCTATACAAAGAAGGGTGTTATCGCCGAGGTAGATGGAACAAAGGACATGAAGGATGTATTTGATGCGATTGTAGCTATTTTAGGTTAATATCTGTATCGGAGTTCAAAATGGCGATCATAATCAAAACAGAACAAGAGATAGAACTTATGCGTAAGGCGGGAGAAATTCTCGCCCGGACGCATGAGGAACTGAAGAAAATTATAAAACCGGGCATATCCACATATGAGATTGACAAATGTGGTGAGGAATTTATCCGAAGTTGCGGATGTGAACCGTCTTTTCTGAATTATCAGGGGTATCCGGCGTCCATCTGTGTATCTGTCAACGACGAGGTTGTACATGGTATTCCTTCGAGAGAAAGAATTCTGCAGGAAGGCGATATCGTAAGTCTCGATGCCGGAGTTATATACAAGGGATATCACTCGGATTCTGCAAGAACGTATGGCGTCGGGAAGATCAATCCGGAGTCTGAACAATTGATTCAGGTAACAAAGGAAAGTTTTTTTCAGGCGCTTGCACAGTGTAGAGCGGGTAATCATATAAATGATATATCCAAGGCGGTTTTTGGGTATGTTACAAAAAGAGGATATTCGGCTGTACGAGATCTGGTTGGACATGGTGTCGGAGCGCATCTCCACGAAGATCCAAATGTTCCGAACTATCCCAAACTGTTTAAAGGACCAAAGCTGAAACCGGGGATGGTCATAGCAATCGAGCCGATGATTAATATCGGAGGCTATGCAGTCGGCTGGCTGAACGATGGCTGGACTGTTGTGACAATGGACGGCTCACGTTCCGCACATTATGAGAATACCGTGCTGATTACCGACGGAGATCCGGAGATCTTATCGCGGGCAGAGGGAATTGAATTATAATTAAAGGAGGATATGATATGCCAAAGGCAGACGAAATCGAAATGGAAGGAACCGTATTGGAGAAGCTTCCAAATGCAATGTTTCAGGTAGAATTAGAGAATGGGTTGAAAGTACTTGCCCATATCAGCGGAAAGCTCAGAATGAATTATATTAAGATCCTTCCGGGCGACAAAGTAACAGTGGTTTTATCTCCATATGACCTTACAAAAGGAAGAATCACTTGGAGAGCAAAATAAATTTACATTTTCACTTGCATTTCGCTATGGAAAATGGTATCATAGGTTTTCGTAGCGGACTTTTTGGAAAGGAGAGTATTTTAATGAAGGTTAGAGCATCAGTTAAACCAATTTGCGATAAGTGCAAAGTCATTAAAAGAAAAGGCAGTATTCGTATAATCTGCGAAAATCCAAAGCACAAACAGCGTCAGGGTTAATTCATGTCGTATTTTGCTGTTTCGTCATTAACAGCAGGCAGAACATGGGTCATTGTTAGACATTAGGTCTTACAATCTGACAGGACAGTTGGAACAAGGTATGTAGGATGATAGCCCATCTATAACTATGCCTTGTATTTGTGCGTGTAATGGTATTCCACATTACATACCAACTACGATTGACGCCACGCCGGTATTCGGGTGGACGACAACGGACATCAACTCTTGGCTGGAGTTGATAAAAGCGGCTGGACACATAGCATGTGTCAAAAATTGTTTCATTAAGTTATTTTACGGAGGTATAACAAGAATGGCTCGTATTTCAGGTGTTGATTTACCAAGAGAAAAGCGAATCGAAATCGGACTTACCTATATTTATGGTATAGGAAGAACATCAGCTACAAGAATTCTGAAAGAAGCAAACGTAAATCCGGACACAAGAGTTCGTGATCTGACTGACGATGAGGTTAAGAGACTCAGCGAAGTTATCAACGAAACTCAGGTCGTAGAAGGTGATCTGCGTAGAGAAGTAGCTCTTAACATTAAGCGTTTACAGGAAATCGGTTGCTACCGTGGTATCCGTCACAGAAGAGGATTACCTGTTCGTGGACAGAAGACAAAGACAAATGCAAGAACTCGTAAGGGTCCTAAGAAAACAGTAGCAAATAAGAAGAAGTAATGGAGGTTCAGGTTAATGGCTAAGAAAGTTACTACTAAGAAAGTGGCTAAGAAGCGTGTTAGAAAGAATGTTGATCGTGGACAGGCTCATATTCAGTCATCTTTTAACAATACAATCGTTACATTGACAGATGCCGAAGGTAATGCTTTATCTTGGGCAAGTGCAGGTGGACTTGGATTCAGAGGTTCCAGAAAGTCTACACCATATGCTGCACAGATGGCAGCAGAGACAGCTACAAAGGCAGCTCTTCCTTACGGATTGAAGTCTGTAGATGTTATGGTTAAGGGACCTGGTTCAGGCAGAGAGGCAGCTATCCGTGCTCTCGCAGCTTGCGGTTTGGAAGTATTAAGTATCAGAGACGTAACTCCGGTTCCACATAACGGATGTCGTCCACCAAAGAGAAGAAGAGTCTAATAATAAGGAGGTACATGATAATGGCAGTAGATAGAACACCTATTCTCAAGAGATGTAGATCCTTAGATATGGATCCAGTCGTTCTCGGTGTAAATAAGAAGTCAAGAAGAAAATTGACCAGAGCAAATAGAAAAGTAAGTGAGTACGGTTTACAGCTTCGTGAGAAGCAGAAGGCTAAGTTTATTTATGGTATGCTTGAGAAGCCTTTCCGTAACTTATATGCAAAGGCAGAGCGTATGCCGGGTCTTACAGGACCAAACCTTATGATCCTTCTTGAGTCCAGATTGGATAACGTTGTTTTCCGTATGGGATTTGCAAGAACAAGACGTGAGGCAAGACAGATTGTTGATCACAAGCATGTATTAGTTAATGGCAAGTGCGTAAATATTCCTTCATACAAGATCAGTGCTGGTGATAAGATCGAAATCAAGGAGAAGAGCAAGTCTCTTCAGGGATTTAAGAATATCGTAGAAGCGAACGCAGGTGTAGTTGCTCCGGCATGGATGGAGTCTGATGTTGAGACATTGACAGGAACTGTTAAGGAACTTCCACTCAGAGAGCAGATTGACGTACCTGTAAACGATACACTTATCGTCGAGTTGTACTCTAAGTAATTCGCGTAAGTAAAGGGTTTGTAGCTAAGTAACACCAGTTATCCAGAAGGAGGGTCAGTAGTGTTTGAATTTGAGAAACCTAGAATTGAAATCGCAGAGATTTCAGACGATAACAAATATGGTAAGTTCGTAGTAGAACCGTTGGAAAGAGGCTATGGCATCACACTTGGTAATTCTCTTCGCAGAATTATGTTGTCATCTCTTCCGGGAACTGCAGTCAGCCAGATCAAGATCAAGGGCGTTCTGCATGAGTTCTCATCTCTTCCGGGAGTAAAGGAAGATGTAACAGAAATTGTGATGAACATCAAGGATCTCTGCATCAAGAATAACTCTACTACAAATGAGCCTAAGGTTGCATACATTGATGCTTCAGGTGATAAGGTTGTGACAGCTGGTGATATTCAGGTAGATGGAGATCTTGAGATCTTGAACAAGGATCTTGTAATCGCTAATCTGAGTGGTCCAGAAGCAAAGCTTGAGATGGAGCTTCTGATTACAAACGGTAGAGGTTATGTAGGTTCTGATAAGAATAAAGGTCTTGATTCCTCTATTGATGCAATCGCTGTTGATTCCATCTATACACCTGTTGAGCGTGTAAATCTGACAGTTCAGAATACACGTGTTGGACAGGTTACAGATTATGACAAGCTTACACTTGATGTGTTTACAAATGGTACATTGGCACCGGATGAGGCTGTTAGCCTTGCCGCAAAGGTGCTTAGTGAGCATTTGAATCTGTTCATTGATCTTTCTGAGAATGCCAAGTCTGTAGACGTTATGGTAGAGAAGGAAGATGATCAGAAGGAAAAGGTACTTGAGATGAGTATCGACGAATTGGAGCTTTCCGTTCGTTCTTATAACTGCTTGAAGAGAGCAGGTATTAATACAGTTGAAGAATTGACAAATAAGACTCCGGACGATATGATGAAGGTTCGTAACCTTGGTCGTAAGTCTCTCGATGAAGTTTATGCTAAATTAAAAGAACTTGGTTTGTCACTTCGTACTGGTGATGAGTAAATTACACAGAGACCGTAATAGGGAGGCCCCTATTACATATCCACTTAAGCTGAAGGATTAGTAAGCAAAGTGAAGACCCGAAAGGGTAAGGAGGAAAATTAAAATGGCAATGTATAGAAAACTTGGTAAAAAGTCTGATCAGAGAATTGCATTACTTCGTAATCAGGTAACACAGCTTCTCTATCATGGAAAGATTGAGACAACAGAGGCTAGAGCGAAGGAAGTTCGTAAGATCGCTGAGCACCTTATCACACTTGCTGTTAAGGAGAAGGATAACTTCGACGAGATCAAGGTAACAGCTAAGGTTGCTAAGAAGGATAAAGATGGCAAGCGTATCAAGGAAGTTGTAGATGGCAAGAAGGTTACACAGTACGACGAAGTTGAGAAGACGGTTAAGAAGGATCAGCCTTCCAGACTGCACGCTAGACGTCAGATGCTTAAGGTTCTCTACCCGGTAGTTGAAGTTCCTACAGATGCTGCAGGAAAGAAAGCAACTACAAAGAAGGTAGATCTTACAGCAAAGCTCTTCGACGAGTATGCAGCAAAGTATGCTAGCCGCAAGGGTGGTTACACACGTATCGTTAAGATTGGCGAGCGTCGTGGTGACGGTGCTATGAAGGTTATTCTTGAGTTAGTTTAATCTATATAAAACCAGACGGGTTGTCGGAAGACAACCCGTCTGGTTTTATATCAGTAATTTTTTCATTTTATGTATAAAAATGAATGTGTTTTTAATAGTTTTAGCTTACATTTAAAAACCTGTTTTTCAATATTAGACTAATATTTATAGAAATAAATAGAAAAACACGGGTGTCATTCTGGGAAATTAGCAATTCGTGAGAGATTAATCTTCCGTCAAATAACAAGCCAGAATGGATCCATGGTTACTGTTGAAGATTATGAGATGAAGTATTGTATTTGGTGTGAGTCAACAGAAGGGGAATATGATAAAGATTACTGATTTTCATATAAATAGATGGATTTTCTCTAGCAGAATTGTTATAACAAATGTAAATAAAATTATGTAGGGAGGTATATTTATGAACGCAACAAAAGTATCTTCAGTGTGTAAAAAAGTCGTCGAATAGTATCGTAAAGTTTATGGTAGTGCTTTGGCTTTTGTTATTTTATATGGTTCCTATGCGCGAAACGAGCAGCAAGATGATTCTGATTTGGATATGGTTTTAATAATGTGATTGTCATAGCGACTAAATGCTTGATCCATACTTTCTCTCCTTTCCAGGGAGAAAGTAGTGTAATGTAGATAATCCCCTACAAAATCCCCCTTAATTTGGCAATATTTTATCATGGGAGAAAAGTATGGTCAAGAATTTAATAAATAAAGCAAATTAATAATAATCAATCAGGATTGAAATGTAGAAATGCCTTTCAGTTCTTTCATTCACTTAAGTAATTCGGGGTGGCTTTTGCCATCCCTTTTTCAATTTAAGTGTGATAATAAAAATGGGATAATAAGTGGATTTTTTGTATGGAAATTGCTATAATAGTTATAAATAAAATTATGTGGGGTGATAAAATGGCTAAGCGCGTTTTATATAAAAATGGAATTAAAATCACTATCGTTCAAGACGAAGATCCATCAGTTTATCTAACAGATGGCGATAAAGAAATGGATCGACGTGCCAAAGAAGCTGCTAGGGCAGCTATTGAAAAAGCAAAATTTTTAGGAAACCCTGTCGCTTATTATGATGACGAGAAAAAGAAAGCATACTTAGAGTATGCCAATGGAGAGAGAAAATATGCTCAATAAGAAACCAATGGTGCTAGTATTTGCTGGACCTAATGGTTCTGGTAAAAGTACAATAACAAAATATATACCTATTATTGGGAAGTACTCAAATGCTGATGATGTTGTTGCATCTACACAGATGGATAATTTAACAGCTGCTGAATACGTTGATAAACTCCGTTATGAAATGATTGAATTAAAGCAAGATTTTACTTTTGAAACTGTTCTGTCTTCTGAGAGAAAAATCAAAATAATAAAAGAAGCGAAAAAGTCTGGTTATTTTGTTAAATGTATTTTTGTTTTGACCTCTGATCCTATGATTAATGTTATGCGAGTGTCTATGCGTGTAGGGAATGGAGGACACAGTGTACCAGAGGAGAAAATAATTTCAAGATATTATAAATCTTTAGATAATCTAAAAAAACTTTTTACTCTTTGTGATATTTTGCATGTATATGATAATTCTGCTGGCTATGAAAGAGTTATACGAAAACATAAAGACGACTTACAGATTTTCAGTAATAAATATTGGTCTGATGTTGCTTTAATGTCCTTGCTGGGTTTATCTGATGTTTCGCAAGATGGATATCTTACGGATGATATGAACCTTTTTGAGAAAACTGACAATAATTAAATAACCAACCAGAACCTAGGAGGGTAAAATCTCCTAGGTTTTTTCGTTCACTTAATAATTGGGATGGTTTTTGCCATCCCTTTTTCTAGTTAAGTGAATAAGGTTCAGTAAAGGAAAAAACAATGATGAAAGGGAGGAAAAAACTTTGAAATCAAAAAAGGAAAAAAGCTTACTGATCTTGATTGGTATTCTGATGGTTTGTCTGTTACCAATCTCATTTTTGTCAAAAGTATTAGTTCCTTGGGCGGAGGAGCTAGGAGAAGTTACAACAACAGGGGCAGATTGAAAACCTTGAAAGAAAATTGGATTCCTTATTTATAAATTAACAAAAAAGAAATGAAGGTTGCAATCAGAGGAAAATCTGATACAATCTGAAGAGGAGGAATTCATTATGAAAAAGATTATGATTTCAATTGCGCTTGTAGCATTGATGTTGACAGGATGCAGTCAGAAGGAAGGAAAGACAACTGCTGTTGAGGATGTAGCGACGGACACAGTTGCTACTATAGGCGAGGCTAGTGCAGATACTACAACTGCGGAAGTAGTAGAAGAGCCTGCACCTGAAAAGGAAACTTTAGAAGTAGAAGTGACAACTGAAGTACCAGCCACAACAGAAATCGGTGGTGGAAAGAAGAAAGCTGAGGAAACTACTGAAGAGAAGAAGCAAAGTACAAGTAGCAATGGTGGTTCAGGTCATAGTAGCACAAGCAACAATAGTGGAAGTGCTAGCAGCAACGGCTCTAATGGTAACTCAAACAGTTCCGAAAACAACAATTCCAATAATAGTGTTAATAGTAATTCTGGAAACTCTGGAAGTAGCAACTCCGGCAATTCTGGAAGCAACAATTCTGCTAATTCTGGATCAAATAATTCCGGAAATAATAATTCTGCTAACAATAACAATGCTGGAAATAACACGCCGCAACATCAGCACAATTACAATGTTTGGGTAAAAACCAAAGATGCTTATGATGAGAAGATCATTGATCAGGCTGCTTATGATGAGACAATCGAGCACCCGGAAGAGGGATACTGGGCAGATGCTGTAAAATGTCGTATGTGTGGTCAAGTATTTACCAGCATAGATGCATTAGCAGCTCATCCATGCGGTGGAAGAAATTATGGAACTGCCGACGATGTTTGGGTTAAAACCAAGGACGCTTGGACAGAGACTAAGCATCACGATGAGAAGTCTCATGTGGTACACCATGATGAAGAAGGTTATTGGAAGTGTGAATGTGGTGCTAGAAAGTAACAGGTTTAAAAAATAGTAGAGCAGATAAAAGTAGAACTCAGAAGTGTAAAAGCTTCTGAGTTCTTTTGAGTTGACAGCAGTTAGTCAATTTCATTTAATTTGCGTTTACCATAATAGTTTCTTGTTCTATGTTGACGCGGGGAACGAGAACAAGACCAGAAAAATTCGTGTGTGTTACTATTTACTTGAATGTTCATTATTGATCCGCAATCAGGGCATGTGGGCGTATAAGTTTGTTCTTCAGTATACTCAAAAGTTGATACATCGTCCGTGCCTTCTGCATATCCAACAGTTGCATTACAATATGGACAGCCAATAGAATGTTTAATATCATTTTCTGGATATTTTTCGTAATGAGCAAGATATTCACGATTACAAGATTTGCAGATATTAACGCCATCGCTTACACCATAAATCATACTTTTCTCTCCTTTCTAGGGAGAAAATAGTGTAATGTAGATAATCCCCCACAAAATCCCCCTTAATTTGATAATATTTTATCATGAGAGAGAAGTATGGGTCAAGAATTTAATAAATGACTAGAATCTAAGAGAGTAAAATCTTTTAGGCTCTTTCATTCACTTAAGTAATTCGGGGTGGCTTTTTGCCATCCCTTTTTCTATTTAAGTGAATAAGGTTCAGTAAAGGAAAAACAATGATGAAAGGGAGGAAAAAACTTTGAAATCAAAAAAGAAAAAACGCTTACTGATCTTGATTGGTATTCTGATGGTTTGTCTTTTACCAATCTCATTTCTATCAAAAGTATTAGTGCCTTGGGCTGCGGAATTAGGAGAGGTCACAACGGAGGCTGGTGTAGCACCGCCGGGTGATGCCACTGTGACGGATGCTAGCAAAGACGATGTTTGGGTTGATATTAGTGACCCAATTCTCACTTGGGAAGAGGTACAGATGTTATATGCTCCACCAGCACATCAGGAATCGCGATTCCCACATATTCATGATATGTACTGGGGTTACTTTAGTGGCGTTAAGGCAACTTTATACTGTATTGCAGTAAATGCTAATGATTCTGAATATGCCACACATGGTTATTGTTATCAGCATGGTGTTAGTACAGATACTTATGGCACAGTGCTATCTGCTGTAGATGGACATACTGAGTTTTCTCAAGACAGTTATACAAACATAGCAAAAGCTTTGGCTTACGCAAAACATTGGTCACCAATGCCTGGCGTTGTATGGAGTGGTTTTACATCTAATGGTGGTGATAACGATCATACAAAAAATGATGATGCTGTTGTAGCACTGACATGTAGTTATTTTTCTGGAGCTAACGATAATATTAGTAAAGCATCAACTATTTATGGGTATGGGACTGGTTCTTATGGTAATAGTCCGAAAGCTTATATCAATGCTTTGAATGCAATTTCCTATAATGATTTACCGTTTTTGGTAGACGGTGTGAATAGCGTTAGTAAAGGGAAACGATGCGGGGTAACAGGTAGTACAAAAGCTGACAAATCAGAAGATGGGTTACTCATGTCCGATGTATTGACAGTAGATGCTTCATCTGATTTGGTTTGGAATTATACAATTCCGGCAAATTATAAGTTCCGTATTTATATAAATGCAGATTTAACACAGTACACAGATTATAATGCTGGCTCTACAGTTAGTTTGCGTGGTGGCAATCAGTTTAGAGTTTATGCAAATCCAATAGTTGGTAATAAAACTGTAACATTTGATTTTGGTAATAATACAAAATATATTATGTACCTTACATGTTGGATCTCCCCAGGTGGACTTCAGAATGTTGTAACAGGTGATCTGAGCTTTAGTCCGTTTAGTTTTCAAGTTAAATGGGAGGGAACTTCCCATGTGGCATTAAAGAAAACATCATCAAATCCAACGTGTACAAATAACAATCCATTATACGATTTAGCAGGAACTCAGTATACCGTCTACAATGAAGATGGAGTAACAGTGGCTAAGACCGTAAGTGGAAGCAATGCTGTACTTACATGTAATAGTGCAGGTAATACAAACACATTGGAGATGCCGATCGGTAAATATGTTGTAAAGGAAACGAAAGCTGGTAAGGGTTATCAGCTAAACAAATCTACAATAGCAATAGAACTAACAGCGTCTAATACGGTAGATAATCCGTACATAATCAACACAACTGATAAGCCAGTAGACGATCCTATTTCTGTTGCGTTGACGAAAGAGAATAACAACAAAGTCCCTATTAAGGGAGCAGTTTACTGCATTGAATACTATCCGGGAATTCAAACTTACGGTGAATCGGAAGCTCAAACAAAGCACACAGGTTCTGTAAGTAAGTGGTATTTTGAGACTGATGCTAATGGTGAAGTAGTCTTTTTGACATCACCAACTGCTGCTGGTTACAGCTCAAGCCCTTTCTTTATAGGTGCTTTGGGCGGAAGAACAATCCCTTTAGGTACGGTGATAATGTATGAAGAGAAAGCACCGGATAACTACACAAAGAGCGATAAGCACTGGGTATTTCAGGTAAGGCAGGCTTCAGATGATTTAGCCTATATGTACGGAATGGATAATGGTGTAGAGAAGTGTTATGATGGTGTAAATGTATCCGACACAAATGCACCAAAGTTCTCCGATACACCAATTCCTGTCAATCTTACTGTACAGAAAAAGAATGGAAATCCTACACCACAGCAGGGCAGTACAGGGGATGTCACCTTAGAAGGTGCAGTATTTGCTTTATACGCACAACGTGATGTAGTAGATACAGCAACCGGAGAGATTAAAGCGCGTGACGAGAAGTACACTGTAGATACACCGCTCACACATAAGGACGGAACACCTGTTATTGATCCAACAACTGGCAAACAGGTAATTGCTAAGGCAGGTGATTCGAAGCCTTTACAGATCAGTGAAACAACTGGTGTGGATGGAAAGATTACTTTCAAAGATATCTTTGCAGCAAAGAATGCTGATGATTATTATGTAGTTGAGCTGTGTGCACCAAAGGATTTCTACAGAGATAAAGCAGAGCATTCGGTAGATTTACGTGATAACCGAACAGATGCAGAGAAGAGTAATGTAAATTACACTGCTCTTTCAAAGCATTTGGATGTCACAGACCAGCCGATCATGCAGCCAATTCATGTTAAAAAGTACGTACCTGTAAAGGATGGTAACACGACTAAGATTGAGCCATTGAATGGTGCAGAGTTTAGTGTTTACTTAATCAGTAGTCTTAAGGGCGATGTTTCTGCTTGCAAGGTTACAAATGCAGATGGTAGCATTTCATACAACTTCAAGAGTTATGACTTTAGTAACGAAACAGGTGAAGTAGTTACGGATGATGTATATGGGGATCCGGGATACGATTCTTGGTCGGGTAAGGAATACAGGTGGGCTTTACAAGTCTTCCGCGGGTGTGTTATGTTTTTTGTATCGAAAAATTTGTATTTGGCAGGGATTATTTGATAAAGATGATCGAAGGCAGAAGGGAAGTTGATTTTCAAATATGGGATTTAAAAAAACCGGAATTGTGTGCTGTTCAAATGGATTAAAGTATACATATGAGAGAGAGATCAAAGAATTGCAGCAGACGTTAGCTGATATGGGTATTGAGAGTGTGCTTAGTCCGTATATATTTGCATGTGACGGCGTGGCGGGTGGAACGGAAGAGGAGCGTGCGAATATAGTAAATGATTTTTATAAGGATGATTCGATTGATGCGATCTGTGATATATCCGGAGGGGATATCGCAAATGGTATTTTGCCGTATTTGGACTATAGCGTGATTGCGGAGGCGAATAAGCAGTTCTGGGGATATAGCGACCTGACGACGGTATTAAATGCAATCTATGCAAAAACCGGACGGACAGGCGTATTATATCAGATTCGAAATGTGCTTTATGCGAACCGGAAGCAACAGATCGCGGATGTGCGGAATGTCATGCAAGATGGCGGAGATGCGTTATATCGGGTTGATTATCATTATGTCCAGGGTACACAGATGCACGGTATTGTTGTTGGAGGGAATATCCGGTGCTTTCTGAAACTGGCAGGAACCGGTTATATGCCAGACCTGAAAGGAAAAATCCTGCTTCTAGAGAGTCGTTCCGGCACAGTTGCACGGATGGAGACGTATCTGAGTCAGTTGCAGCAACTTGGTGCATTTGAACAGGTTGCGGGGATTTTACTTGGAACATTTACAGAGATGGATGAGAGAAAGTGTACTCCGGATATAGTACAGCTTGTGAAGAAATATACATGTAGCACGGTACCAATCGCGGTCACAGGACAGATTGGACATGGAACAGATTCTAAGGGAATTGTGATTGGTGCAGAATTGTAATTTTTTGTCATGCATTTTATAGAATTATATTTGCTTTGCGATGCATAAGATGATATGATGACTTTAAGTTTGAAAAGTTCGGTATTTACGGGGTAGGGGTATGAGAAAACGGAGAAGAATTTCAACAAATGAAGGTTTTACATTGGTAGAACTTATTATCGTGATTGCGATTATGGCTGTCTTGGCAGGTGCAATCGGACTGGCGGTAATCAGGTATGTGCGCAGAGCAAGGGCGTCAACAGCGACAGAGGAGCTTCGAACGATTGTCTCGGCGGTAGAGACAGGCATGATTTCGACATATGCAGAAGATCACCCGATGAATCTTAATAAGACATATACGGATGATGAGGGAAAAGCTACACCATGTGGTGTGTTGACGAATTACATGCTCAGCCGGGCGCAGAATAACAGTGTGAATGGCATTACAGATGCGAATGCATTGGAGTATTATTTTGCACAGCGCGTGTTGGAGGAGCTGAATGCAAAGGATGGCAGTGAGTATCATTTCTTTAACTTTACAGGAGATGAGGATGAACCATTGGGCATGAATTGTAACGGTTTTTATAATCAGTTTGGATGTCCGGGTGTGATTGTTGTATATGGTGGAGAAGGAAAGGTTTTATTTGCGCAGTATTATAATTCCGGCTGTCTGATTCAATATGTTGCTGGCGACGGATATGTACATCTGGAGGATGAGACAGCTTTCGTTGATGCACCTAAGATTCAGTAGGCCGCTAAAATGCGAAATTCGTGGTAACTTGAATAGAAACAAAGAGGGATTGACGTATGTCAATCCCTCTTTGTTACTCTGTGTCTCCTGCGAGAAGCCATATATGGGTATGGTAGAAAAATTACGGTTCCATAGATTTCGCGTCAACCATCTGGACAGCTCCGGCGAAGTTCCCCTGGAAATAGTTCGCGATTTCATCGGAATATCCATATACAATTCCTTTTCTGTAAGGAAATAACAGGTTCTGCAGTTTGGCGACCGCTTCGTCCAGTGGTGCTTTCTTGGAGAAACCACCGGTTGTGATCTGTCCGAGTGAATAAGTTCCGCCATCTCGTGCAAGCAGATATAAGGTGTGGAATTTGCTTGTCGGAATAAAATTCATTGTCTGTTTAACCACATTTCCATAGATCCACATGATATCGCGAATCGGAATCACGCGCACCGTCTTCGCATCATAGACGAGAATTGCTGTTGGTGTTGCCACGAATGAGAACGCTTCCACACCATAAGGAATCTGCTGATCAAGCATTGCAATCTCCTGTGGCGAAAGCAAATTCCATGATGCCTCAGCGGCTGCGTATTTTTTTTTGTTAAATGCAGTCTGCTTGATGCCGCCCCAGGCAGTAATTCGTGCATTAATGTTTGGAAAATTAGAAAATTCCATATGTACCCTCCCAATATGTGTAAAATAAATGTCAGATAAAACTGACAAATGGTCTGAAAATGCTATATTCCATACATTTCGTACAATAATAGCAAATCCATACAAATTATAACATAGAAAAGCTGAAAAAACATTTTTATTTAACGAAAAAATATTGTATGGATGTTTTCATGTTAATATGTGAAAATTTCTTTATTCTTTTGAGAAAAAATTGCGACATACGTAGAAAAAATGGTATAGTAATGGATATGTTATAAGTTAGTTATTGCGAATATAAAAAACAATCAGGAATATAGGATATCATGATAACAATCAGAGATCTCACATTTGAATATTTTGACCGGGATGAAGAAGGGAATCTGACGGAGATGGTAAACGCCATCCGTGGAATCAATTTTGATGCAGGAGAAGGTGAATTTATCGTTGTGGCAGGGGTGAATGGAAGCGGAAAAAGCACATTTGCCAAGATCTTAAACCGCCTGTTGCTTCCGATTGAAGGTACGGTTCTCATCGGCGGACTTGATGCGATGCAGGAGGGAAATATCATTCCGATCCGGAAGATGGTTGGCATGGTGTTCCAGAATCCCGATGATCAGTTGATTGGTAGTGTTGTGGAAGAGGATGTTGCCTTTGGCGCGGAGAATATCGGCGTGCCACACAAAGAACTGGTGAAACGTGTGGAGGATGCGCTTGACCAGGTCGGACTTTCGGCGTCCATGCGCATCGAAGAGCTATCTGGAGGTGGAAAACAGAAGGTTGCGATTGCAGGCGTACTTGCGATGAAGCCACGGTGTATCGTGCTTGATGAGGCAACCAGTATGCTTGATCCGAAATCCAGACGGGATGTGCTGCAGTTGATGAAAGAGCTACAGAAGCAGGGAATCACGATTATTCTGATTACACATCTGATGGAGGAGCTTCTGATGGCAGATTGGATCTATGTGATGCATCAGGGAAGGCTTGCTATGAAGGGCAGCCGGGAAGCAATTTTTGCGCAGCCGGAGAAATTACGCGAGTTTGGGTTGGAACTGCCGATGACTGTGCAGCTTGCACATGCTTTGACCAAGTGTGGGTGCGTGAGGACGAAGGATTTGTTCTCAATCAAGGCAATTGCAGAACGTATATACAAGGAGCATCCGTATGCATTTCTGAAAGAAAAGACGATGGAACCTGCACCGACAGGGAAGAAGGCGAAAGCATTGTCACAGGCAATCGTGTTACAACATGTCCATCTGAATTACGGGGAGAAACCGATTCTTACCGATGTATGCTGTTCGATTGAGAAAGGCAGCTATACAGCAATCATCGGACCTTCGGGTGCAGGAAAGTCAACGCTTCTGCAGATGATACCGGCACTTATTTCTCCGACAGACGGAAATATCTATGTGGATGGGCTTGAGGTAACGGATGCTTCTGCGGATATAGCAGCGTTGCGTAAGAAGATCGGGTTTATCTTCCAGTATCCGGAACAGCAGTTATTTGCAAAAAATGTATATGAAGATGTGGTGTTTGGACCGCGGAATGTCGGCATCAGCGAAGTGGAAGCGGAGAAGCGGGCGTATGAGGCGATTCAGTTTGTCGGACTGCCACAGGATGTCTATGATCTGCCGATGGATAAGCTGTCGGGCGGACAGAAACGGCGTGTGGCTTTGGCTGGCGTGATTGCGATGCAGCCGGATTATCTGATTTTAGATGAGCCGTTGGCAGGGCTTGATCCGGTTGGAAAGAAAAAAATGCTGGATATCCTGCGTGCATTACACCGGGATGCAGGGATTACAGTTGTTGTCGTCAGTCACGATGCAGATGCTGTCGTGGAGGACGCAGAACAGGTCTTGTATCTGCAAGATGGGAAGATTCTGGAGTATGGAACGCCTGCGGATGTTTTTTACCGATTATGGCGGCGAGAGATGGATGATATGTCGCAGGGGATGACCGGCCGACAGACATTGGACAATAAAATACTCTCCGAAGCACTCTGTGAGCTTCCGGTCTGCATGCAGCTATTAATCCGCCTGCGTATGATGGGGCTTCCGGTGTCGTGCAGACATACACAGCCTGCGGAGACTGTGCAGGCGATTGTGGATGCGGTTGATAGATTATAGATATTATATAGGACGAGCTAACATGCATATATCTATTCCTGTTGCGTGTGGGATATGAGTGATATTCGGCTCGGGTACGTTTGCATGAAATATGTCTAAAAAGAGGTAGGAACATGATGAAGGATATTACATGGGGACAGTATCACAGCGTGGATTCGATGGTCCACCGGCTGGATCCCCGTGTCAAAATTCGATTTACAATTGTATATATTATCCTGCTTTTGCTGGATCGGAACCTTCCGCTTTTTGTGTTTCTCACTGTGGTATTTGCCGGCGTGTGGGCGTGCAGCCGGGTGCCGATGCGTAAGATGATGCGCGGAACACACGGGATATTTTTGTTTATATTGATCTGTAGTGCCTTAAATGCATTTACCGTACATGGAACGGCGCTGGTAAAGCTTGGTGTGCTTACAATCACGAAGGAAGGGCTGATTAAGGCAGGATTCGTGTTCTGGCGCATGCTGATTTTGATTTTGATGTCAAGCCTGTTGATGTATACAACGACACCGACGAGACTGACGGATGGCATGGAGAAATGCATGCATCTAAGTGGCGGTGTGGCAATGGGAATCACCATCGCACTCCGGTTTGTGCCGATATTATTTGGAGAGTTAGACCGGATCATGAAAGCGCAGATGGCGAGAGGCACGGACTTTAAGAAGGGGAATCCGGTCGTGCGCTTAAAGAAGCTTCGGACGGTGATATTGCCGCTTTTCCAGAATGCGATTTCGCGTGCCGGACATCTGGGGGATGCGATGGACAGCCGATGTTATATGGGCGGCAAAGGACGGACGAAGCTGCATCCACTCGTGTATGAGAGACGGGATGCGGTCGCGTATGTGTGTATGTTGGTGATGACGGTTGTGTCGATAATTCTAATTATAAAATTTTAGCTTCGCATAGTGATAGTAAGTGTAATAAATAGAAAAATAAATCACAGTGACGTAGATATTTTATGATATTAGTCAAGTGATTTTATAATAGAAGTAATGAGATATTGTATGAGACTGTATTTTGAATTGAAATAAGATATTAGAAAGAGAAAGGAGATTCGCTCCATGAAACGAATCAAATTAACCGTTGCCTATGACGGCACCAATTACTGTGGCTGGCAGATTCAGGATAATGGAATTACGATCGAGGAAGTCCTGAACCGCGAACTGTCGAAGCTGTTACAGGAGGATATCAAGATCATCGGTGCGAGTCGGACAGATTCAGGGGTGCATGCACTTGGAAATGTGGCGGTCTTTGATACCGAGACGCGGATTCCGCCGGAGAAGATCAGCTTCGCGCTAAACCAGCGGTTGCCGGACGATATCCGGATTCAGGAATCGTGTCAGGTGGCGGACGATTTTCATCCGCGGTTCTGCGATACGATCAAAACGTATGAGTATCGCATCTGGAATGACAAGTTTCCGAACCCGCTTGTACGACTTTACTCGAAGTTTTGCTATTTCCATATCGATGTAGCGAAGATGGAGCAGGCGGCGGCATATCTGGTCGGCGAACATGATTTCAAATCATTCTGCACGCCACGGACACAAGTGGAATCCACGGTGCGCACCGTCACAGAGATTTCCTTCCGGACAGAAGGCAAGATGATTATCATGACGATCCGTGGAACCGGTTTTCTATATAATATGGTGCGGATCATAATGGGAACTTTGTTAAAATGCGGTATGAATATGTATCCGCCGGAGCATGTGAAGGAGATTCTTGATGCGAAGGATCGCGCGGCAGCAGGCCCGAAAGCGGAAGCGTGTGGCCTTCGGCTGGTTGGAATTGAGTATTTGTAAAATATGATGCATATAACTACATATGAAATATGTAGAATTTATTGCTGAATTTGGTATGGTTTTATATTAAAATTAAAAATATTGTACAAAAATCTGCATTTCCGGTAAAAAGGCGTTGACACACGCGGGCACGTATAATATAATATCTAAATGTGACAAAAGACAGGTGAAGTGCGTCCCAATAGCCCCGGGACTTGCGGAATACTCTTTTGGGACAATGTACAGTACGCATTCGGCACTGTGCGGACAGGCTGTTTCGGACATTTCGGCTTCAAAGCATGGGTAAGATGCAGGACAATTCGAATAATTTTAAGGAGGAACACCACAATGAAGAGCTTTATGGCAAGCCCATCAAACATTGAAAGAAAGTGGTATGTAGTAGATGCTACAGGACATACATTAGGTCGTTTATCATCAGAGATCGCAAGCATTTTAAGAGGAAAGAACAAGCCAACATTTACACCACACATCGATACAGGTGACTATATCGTAGTTGTAAATGCTGATAAGATCAAAGTAACAGGTAAGAAGATGGATCAGAAGGTTTACTATCACCATTCTGATTACGTTGGCGGTATGAAAGAGCAGACTCTCAAAGAGAAGATGGCTAAGAAGCCGGAGGATGTTATCTACCTTGCAGTTAAGGGCATGCTTCCAAAGGGACCTCTCGGAAGACAGATGATCAAGAAGCTTTATGTTTACGCTGGACCAGAGCACAAGCAGCAGGCTCAGAAGCCAGAAGTATTAGAGATTAAGTATTAATAAGGGAGGAAACGTTCGTGGCTAAGAATAGTAATAGATTTTACGGAACAGGTAGAAGAAAAAGCAGTATCGCAAGAGTTTACCTTGTACCAGGAACTGGTAAGGTAACTATTAATAAGAAAGACATGGATGAGTATTTCGGTCTTGATACATTGAAGCTCATTGTTAAGCAGCCATTTGCAGCAACAGGTACAGAAGGAAAGTTTGATGCACTTGTAAATGTTAAGGGTGGCGGATTTACAGGTCAGGCTGGTGCTATCAGACATGGTATCTCCAGAGCACTCCTTGAGGCAGACGCTGAGTACAGACCAGCTCTTAAGAAGGCAGGATATCTTACAAGAGATCCTCGTATGAAGGAGAGAAAGAAGTACGGTCTCAAAGCAGCTCGTCGTGCACCACAGTTTTCAAAGAGATAATTTGCGAGCAATCGCATGCAAAAAGCTCCAGAGAATTTATTCTCTTGGAGCTTTTTTGTTGCGTTTATTTGAGACTTGAGATGACCGACTCGAAGTGAAGAGGAGGTTCTCGTCAATCCAGCTCGCAAATGATGCCAGACACAAGTAAATGCCATGAAAACCTCAAATATTTGATAGAACCCGTCGAAAAAAATGAGTATAATAGAGAGAAATACATAGAAAAGGGGGAGGGAAGATTATACATCTTCTGATAATGTATGGCAGCTATTAAAAAATCAAAAGGAAAACGATTAAATATCTTATGGGTGATTATCTTGATTGGCAGCGTTCCGCTGCTCACGGCAATTCTGATTCTGACAGTTTATTCTACAAGAAAAATGGAGCAGGAACTTGAAAACAGTACATATGCAAGACTAAAGGCATGTGCGGTTTCGGTAGAGAAATACTTTGAGTGGGACGTCCGGGAAGATATCTTATGCAGGGACGATGTCAGCTACGAGTTTATTGATTCATTGAAAAAGGACAATATCGAGCTTACATTTTTTGAAGGAGATGAACGATACATCACTTCGGTTGTTGACGAGAATGGAAACCGTCCGGAGGGAACAAAGGCGGATGCCACAATCTGGAAAACTGTCCAGGCGGGTAAGGATTACCACGCAGATGGTGTACAGATTGCAGGCGCAGATTACTATGTATACTACACACCGGTGTATTCCGATGCCGGTGATGTGATCGGTATGGGATTTGCCGGCGAGAAAACAGCGACTGTCAACGCAGCAAAGAAGGGACTTGTGCGTACATTGTTACTGATCTCTGTGGCGATAGGCATTCTATACCTGGGTGCCCTGATTCTCCTTGCGTTGAAGATCCGGAAGTCACTGGCGAAGACAACAGCACATATTGAACGGATTGCGAACGGAAGTATTTCAGAAGACGTGGAAGGCTCTTCGGCAATTGCGGAGATTGACACGTTGATTGATTCCTCAAAGATACTTAAGGAAAAACTGAATAATATTGTAACAAGTGTAAATGATCATGTTGTGAATCTGCAGCAGGATACATCTTCCCTGAATGAGCGTGCCGATTTCAGTAATGAGGGTGCCGGACAGATCAGTCAGGCGATGGAGGAATTGTCTGTGACCGCGGTGACACTGGCAGATAATGTGCAGGATGTCAATGCGAAGTCCATCGAGATGGGAAATGCAATCACGGATATCGATAATGATGTGCAGGTATTAAGTGCAAATTCTGAGCAGATGGGCAAGGCGAACAGCACAGCAACCAAGTCCATGGAGACTGTACTGGACAGCTCCAATCAATCGGCGGAAATTATCGGTCGGATTACGAATCAGATTGAAGAGACAAACCAGGCGATTCTGTCAATCAATGAGGCAGTCAACCTGATTATGGATATTACCGGACAGACAAGTCTGCTTGCGTTAAATGCATCAATCGAAGCAGCACGTGCCGGACAGTCGGGAAGCGGATTTGCGGTTGTGGCAAGTGAGATCAAGAAGCTGGCAGAGCAAAGTGCCGAGGGTGTGGATACGATCAAACAGGTGGCTGACAATATCTTTGCGAAATCAAATGAGTGTGTGAGTATGGTACGTGATGTACAGATATTGCTCGGAAAAGAGCAGGATGATATTTCTGCAACATGCAGTAGCTTTGCAACACTCAGCAAGACGATTAGTGACAATATTGTGGCGGTGTCCCGTATCAGTGAGAAATCAAAGCAGCTTGATGGTATCAAGCAGTCCATCATAGCCAATATTACTGATCTCAGTGCGATTTCCGAAGAAAATGCGGCAAGTAACGAGGAAGTATCTGCGAATGTGACAAGTATTGCCGAAGCAATCGACCAGATGAACACGGCAACCGGACATGTCAGCAAGGTGTCGGATGAACTGGCAGAAATGATGAAGTATTTTGAATAATATAAATATATTTGGAGAACCTGAATTTTCAGGTTCTCTTTTTTATGTTCAAGATTAAAATACTACTTGACATATAATACTATGCGGCGTATAGTATGTGACATAAGGAGGTATACATATGGATATTCAATTAAAACGAGGCATGTTGGATGTATGCGTGCTGGCGGCAATCAAAGATGAAGATTCCTATGGATATCAGATCATCAAAGATATGAAACCGTATGTGACGATTTCGGAGTCGACGCTGTATCCGATTTTACGACGTCTAGAAGCAAATGCGTATCTGACGGTACAATCGGTGGAGCATAACGGACGACTTCGGAAATATTATCATATTACAGACGCAGGACGGGCGCGAATCGATGAGTTTCAGGAGGAATGGAAGGAACTGGAATCCATCTATCGGTTTATCGTTCGGGAAGAACCTATGAAGGAGGCACAAGACCATGAATAAACAGGAATATTTGTCGGCAATCCGGGTGCGGATTCCGAAGATGCCGATGGAAGATATGGAGCGGTTCATCGCTTATTACAGTGAGATGATCGATGACCGGATGGAAGATGGCATGACGGAGGAAGAGGCGGTTGCCACGATGGATACACCGGATGAAGCCGTGGATCAGATTCTGGAAGATACGCCACTTAGCAAAATCGTTAAGCAGAAGATCAAACCGACGCATCGCCTGCGTGCATGGGAGATTGTTCTGATTGTACTTGGTTCTCCGGTCTGGGTGCCGCTTCTGCTTACAGCCGGAATTCTGGTATTAAGTATGTTAGTTGTTGTATTTTCACTATTGATTACATTTTATGCAGTAGTCATATCAGCAGCAGTCGCGGGAATTGCGGGAGTTTTAGCTGTGGTTCCATTCCTGATGATCAGCAATGTTCCGGCAGCGGTATTTATGCTTGGGTGCGGATTCGCAGGTGTCGGACTTACGATTCTGTTCTTTGTCGCAGTGAAGCCGGTAACGGTTGGATTCTGGAATCTGTGTAAGGCAGCTGTGAGCGGCATCAAAAGAAAGTTCGTAAAGGAGGGCTAAGATATGAGCAAAACTAAAAAAGCGGTCATCATTGGTTCCGTGCTAGTCGGTATCGGTGTGATTATAGGATTTATCGGAATTGCAATAGGTGGATTTAAGTTTCCGAATGGAGCGGTCGATCTGACCACGATGAAAGCACTTCATGCCGAGAAGAAAACCGTGCAGATTGCGGATGCATTTGATAAAATAGAGATTGCCGGGGCAAGCAGCATGGATATCGAGATCTGCAAATCAAAGACCGGTAAGAATTATGTGGAGTATTATGATACGGATGATTGGACAAGTCATGTGGATGTGAAGGAACATGTGCTGAAATTCACAACGGACGACAAGGGCAAACATAAAGCGGTTGTATCACTGGGATTTGGAAAAGATACGGCGGCACGGTTGTATCTGGCAGATGCGGAATACAAAGAAATCTCTGTAACAACCTTGAGCGGATATGTTACAATTCAGGATGTGAATGCAGAAACTGTAAATGTATCTGCATCCAGTGGAGATCTATATATGAAGAATATAAATGCCCCGGATTCCATTATGGCAACATCTTCTTCCGGAGATATTGATCTGGAAAATGCAACAGCAAAGCAGATAGAACTTGGAGCTAATAGTGGAGATATTGAGATGCAGGATATAACCGCAGAAAGCTTGCGTATGTCGACGTCCAGCGGAGACATAGATCTGGAGAGCTGTGATGCCGAGAAATTCGATATCACAACATCGAGCGGTGATGTCGATATGGAGATTACAGCGGGACGCACATATCGGTTTGAGACGAAAACCAATAGCGGAGCTTTGGATGTTCCGGATGGAGATGCGGATTCCGACTATCTGTGCAAGATTGTAACATCGAGTGGAGATGTGGATGTGAAGCAGAAGTAGAGGTATATATGTTAGATATCATTATAGTAGAGGATAATCATGAAATCGGCGAGCTGCTTTCGGATTTTCTGCGGAAAGAAAATTATATTGTGAGCGTTGCAAAGGATGGTGAGGCTGCATTGGAGCTTTTTGAACGATACGGAGCGAAGCTTGTAATCTTAGATCTGATGCTGCCGGGGATGGATGGCTTTGCAGTCTGTTCAAAAATCCGTGAGACATCCAATGCACATATTCTGATTGTGAGTGCCAAGACAGAAAAGAACGACAAATTAAAAGGCTTGAATTTGGGTGCTGACGATTACATTGAAAAGCCTTACGATATGGATATCCTGCTCGCGAAGATTCATGGTATCTTCAAACGCAAATACGCACAGGAGGAATTGATCTCCGGAACGATCCGGCTGAATACGGCGACACAGACGATTTATGTTGCAGATCAAAAGGTTGATTCCACAGCAAAAGAATTTGAGTTATTGAAATTACTGATGGAAAATAAAGGCGTGACACTGAAAAAAGAATATTTGTTCCGCACGATCTGGGGCAGCGACAGTGAATCGGAGATGCAGACACTGACAGTACATATTAAGTGGCTCAGACAGAAAATAGAGAAAGATCCAAAACATCCGGAGCACATTATCACGGAATGGGGAACGGGGTATCGGTTTGAATAAATATCGTAGATTTGTAATAATTTTCTTATTGTTGGAAATCTGTCTGATAGGGATTTGCAACCTTTTCGTGGTACAAGCTCTGAAATCCAAGGATGAATATTCGTACCGGGTGGATGTGGCACGATGTGTACAGGAACTGGAAACAGGAATTCCTTTGGAACAGATTAAGTTGTCAGATTATCCGACACTTACACGGGTAAGCATTTTTGATGCGCAGGAAGTGTGCAACGAAGAGTACCGTGTGGAGGAAGTGCAGGGCAAGCTGTATCGGTTTTGTTACAGACGCACGGTGCAGTACGGAAGTATATGGAAACTGGATCTGGTGCTGGGCGCATTGTGGATCTGTACAGCGGCATTTCTGATACTGCTCGGAAGAAAACTGGTTCGTCCGTTTGCGTCGATGGAAGGACTTACAACAGAACTTGCAAAAGGGAATCTGTCTGTACCAATCAAGGCAGAAAAAAGCCGTTTCTTCGGAAAATTCCTGTGGAGTCTGGATATGCTGCGGGAAAAGCTGGAGGCGGACAAGTTAAGAAGACTGGAGTTGGAGAAAGAGAAGAAGACACTCTTATTGTCGTTGTCGCATGATATTCGCACACCGCTTTCGGCGATTGAATTATACACGCAGGCACTGGGGGAAAATCTGTATGAAAATGAAGAAAAAAGGCAGCAGGCGATTGGCGGGATTCGCAAAAACACAGAGACAATTAAGAAATATGTAGGCGAGATCTCGGAAGCAGCACGGGAAGATTTTCTGAAGCTGGACGTGCATCAGGGGGAGTTTTATCTGTCGCAGATGATGCAGGCGTTGAAACTTTATTACAAAGAAAAATTCGCGGATTTACATACAGACTTTCAGATGGAGTCCTTTGCAGATTATCTGCTATATGGCGATTTGGACCGGGCAGTTGAAGTGGGACAGAATGTGCTCGAGAATGCAATCAAATATGGCGATGGGAAATACGTGCATATTTCCTTTTCAGAGGAAGAAGACCACAGCCTGATTACGATTGAAAATTCTGGGGATGGTCTCAAAGAAGAGGAACTGCCACATATTTTTGATGCGTTTTATCGTGGAAGTAATCACGCAGGTGTTCGCGGAAGCGGATTGGGCTTATATATCTGTAAGGAACTGCTTCACAAGATGGATGGAGATATCTATGCAAAGACACCGGAAACAGGCTTTGCAGTCACGATTGTACTTAGAAAAATGTAGGAGATTCCTGCATTTTTCTTTTTTAAGGATTATTTAATAATTTCCCTGTTATGATTGAGCCATAAACAAGGAAAGGGGCAGATTTATGTACTGGAATATCTTAAAGCGGGATATCAAACGGAAAAAGACGATGAATGTGATCCTGTTATTGTTTACGATTTTGGCAGCGGTTTTTGTTGCGAGTGGTCTGAACAATGTGGTCACTGTTATGAATGGGACTGATTATTTTTTTGAAAAAGCCGGGATCAAAGATTATGTGTTGTTCACGCAGAATGGGGATGGCGGCGTAGAGCAGATCCTGAAAACATCGGGATGTGTAAAGGATTACAGCATGGAAAAATGTATCTGGGGAACGAATGGAGATGTCACATATCAGGGCGAGAAACTGAAGGTAAAGAACAATACTTTGTTGATACAATCACTGGACACGACGCAGTTTCATTATTTTCTCGAAGATAACCAGGAGCTGACGGAGATTGCGGACGGAGAAATCTATATTACTGCCGGAAGTTTTGCAAGAAATGATATGCATGTCGGAGATACGATCCGGATTCAGATGAAAAACACAGACAAGACATTTCGCGTAGCGGGCGAAATCAAAGATGCACTGCTTGGTTCTGACCTTATGGGAAATACAAGACTGCTGCTCAGCGAAAATGATTTCAAAGCGTATGAAGCAGACAAATCGTTGGAACCTTATCTTGGGAGAATCTTTCGGGTGGAGACGGATGATACAGGGACACTTTCGGCGGAATTGGCAAGTGCAACGAATATATTGTTTTCTTCAGAGAGATCTACAATCCGCCTGTCGTATGTTATGGATATGATTCTGGCGATGCTTGTGCTTGTGCTGAGTATCTGCCTGATCATTGTATCTTTCGTGATTTTGAAATTTGTGATTACATTTTCCATCCGGGAGGAATTTCGTGAGATTGGCGTGATGAAGGCGATCGGTATCCGAAATGCGAAGATACGGCGCCTGTATATTGTGAAATATCTGGCAATGGCAATCGTAGGTGGAACAGTCGGATTTTTCGTGAGCATTCCATTTGGCAATCTGCTGATCGCGTCTGTCTCGAAAAAGATGGTGCTTGGCAATGAGGGTGGGTATCTCTTTAATGCAATCGGCGTGTTGACTGTGATTGGTCTGATGGTTGGATTTGCATATCTTTGCACAGGAAAGGTCAGAAAGCTGACGCCGGTTGACGCGATACGAAACGGACAGACGGGAGAACGATATCACAAAAAATCAATCTATCGGTTAAGTAAAAGTCGCGCGCGTACACCATTTTATATGGCACTGAATGATATATTGAGTGCACCACGCCGGTTTATTACAATCGTGCTGCCATTTTTTATCTGCTCGGTATTTATGCTTGGCGTTGTGATGGTGACATCGACGATGCAGAGTAAGAGTATGATCACCTGTTTTGGAAAGGAGTCGGATATCTATATCACAGATCCTAAAATGATGAAACCGGTTCTTGTGGATAAGGATCAAGAGCCCGTCCTGCAGGAGAACTATCATGTGATTGAGGATGAGTTGGAAGCTGCAGGTATGCCGGTGGATAAGGTAAGCATGGAAGTCTGGTACAAGTATGCCTGTGAGGCAAATGGAAAGTTATATTCTGTGTTATTCCAGCAGAATACAGAGACGCATACGACGGATTATACATATGAGAAGGGAACTCCACCACAAAATGCGTATGAGATAGCCATTACGCCAATGATTGCCGACCAGCTTGGCGTGGAAATCGGAGATACCGTGACGATTGATTTTGGAACGGAGAAACGGGACTGTGTTGTGACAGCGTTATTTCAGACGATGAATCAGTTGGGGAAGGTCGGACGGTTCCATGAAGAGGCACCGACTTCAATGAAGTATTCGACGACTATAACGGGCTTTCAGGTTGATTTTTTGGATCATCCAGATGAGAAGGAGATTCGGACGCGTGTAAAGAAAATCAAGGAATTATATGGAATTACCGGAGTGTTTGATGCTGCAGGATATTGCGTAGATTGCATGGGCGTTGGGGATACGATGGATACGGTCTGTCTGCTGCTTTTGGCGATAACAGGAATCGTCGTTGTGCTCGTGACGGTTTTGATGGAACGGTCGTTTATATCTACGGAACATGGTCAGATTGCTCTTTTGAAAGCGATTGGATTTTCTAATCGAAGCATCTTCTGGTGGCATGTAATACGGTTCATGCTGGTTGCCGGGTTTGCAGAAATCCTTGCAGTTGTACTGACCAGACCAATTACGAAACTGTGGTGTGATCCGATCTGGGCGATGATGGGAGCGACAAACGTAGATTATTATTTCAGTCCGGTAAGAATCATTCTGATCTATCCGGGTATCGTGCTTGCGATTACATGGATTGCAGTCAGCGTGACCGCATTTCATATACGCAGGATTCGTGGCACAGACATTGTAAATGCAGAGTAGGAGTGCACTTGGAAAATGAAATTGGAAAGGGTATAAATTATGGCGAATATATTGGAAGTAAAAGATTTGTGCAAAACATATGTGATTGACAAGCGGCAGAATAATGTTCTTCGAAATGTGAACTTTGAAGTGGAAGAGGGCGATATGGTAGCAATCATGGGACCTTCTGGTTCCGGAAAGTCGACACTGCTTTATTCGGTATCGGGTATGGATGTGCCGACAAGCGGGACGGTTTGCTTTGCAGGCAGGGATATTGCGAAGCTGTCACAGACGGAGCTTGCGAAGGTGCGGCTGGATGAGATGGGATTTATCTTCCAGCAGATGTATATGATGAAGAATCTGACAATATTGGATAACATTCTGCTTCCGGCAATGGAGAGTAAAAAGGATGAGCGGTCGCGTGCCGAGAAGGTTGCATTTGCGGAAGAACTGATGCGGAAACTGTCAATCATAGAGGTTGCAGACAATGATATCAATGAGGTTTCCGGGGGACAACTGCAGCGGGCGTGTATCTGCAGAAGCATGGTGAATCATCCGAAGCTTCTTTTTGCAGATGAACCGACCGGTGCATTGAACCGGGCTGCCTCAACAGAGGTTATGGATGCACTTGGGAAGCTGAATCGCGAAGGAACGACGATTATGATGGTGACACATGATGCCAAGGTTGCATCTTGCTGCAAGAGAGTCTTATATATATTGGATGGAACAATCAAAGGGGAATACAAAGCCCCGGAGGATGAGAATTTATCGGATGCAGACCGCGAACGCAGGTTACAGAACTGGCTGCTGGATCTGGGGTGGTAGAGATATTGTATGTAATGTGAAAACTATATGAACTTTATGCGTATGGTTGACACGGTATTTGAGAGTATGGTACAGTAGCCATACTCTTTTTTTAACAAACCAATCTTTACAATATGGATATTTCCCATCAGATTTTTGTAGCGTATAAATGTAACTTGTAAACAGGCACCAAATCCGCTATACTAACATTAGGAAAGGCGGTGGAAGGATGGAAGATATGCAAAATCAGGAATTATGTATTTTACTTGACAGTATTCTTGCCTTACTGGAAACTGGCAATGCAGACAAAGCAAAAGAGATCATACAAAATGCGATCAATCGGATTGACAGAGGTATGACAAGTAGTTCTAAGGAGTAATATACAAGAAGAGCAGATATCATAAGGTATCTGCTTTTTTATTTGACGCGCGATATAAAAATAAATATACTTAGGAATGGAATCTATTTGACGCACGACAAATAAACATAAAGGAATCAATAGTTAAGATGAGCAAACAAAAGAGAAAAATATTGCGACGAGTCACAAGCCGGCACTTATTGGCTTGGGCGTGGCAGTCAGTTATAAATGGAAACACAACACATTTTTGAGCATCCTGCTTGGGACAGTCAGTTATATGGTGCTTCTGCGGATTTTCTAGCTTGCTCATAAAAAATGGCTAAAAATCAGGGGTTGCAACCATCGGTTGACAAATTGTCCGTGCGGCTTTCTTGTGTGTAACGGAGAAAATGCGTACGATAAGAACATCAAATTTGCCACGCGGATGGCAGGAGGAGGCGCTTATGATATTAGCGGATAAGATTATTAACTTGCGAAAAAAGAATGGTTGGTCTCAGGAAGAACTGGCACATAAATTGGGAGTCAGCCGGCAATCCATTTCCAAATATGAAGGGGCACAGGCAGTTCCGGACCTGGATAAAATATTGAAGCTTAGTCAGATCTTTGGTGTGACAACGGACTATCTCATTAAAGATGAGATGGAAGAGGAGATTTATACCGGGGAGGATTCTTATGAAGAAGACAAACCACAGTATAAAGTGACGATGGAAATGGCAAGTGAGTTTTTGCAGATTAGAAAAGAGGCTGCAAAAAGAATTGCATTTGCAACGTGGCTCTGCGTGATATCACCAATCTGCCTGATCGTGTTAGGGGCAGCCAGTGAAGTGGAAGCGTTTGGAATCGGAGAAGACTTTGCAGGTGGAGTTGGTATGTGTGTGATGTTCATACTGGTTGGAATTGCGGCTGCGATTTTTGTATGTACCGGTATGAAACAGAAGAAATTTGAATTCTTAGAGACAAAATGCTTCGAGACAGAATATGGTGTGACAGGAATGGTGAAGGAACGCAAAGAACAGTTCCATGAGCGATATGTCCGTCACAATGTGATTGGTGTTATATTGTGCATTTTCTCTGTAATTCCGCTTTTTGGCAGTATCGCTATATTCGGTGACCGGGACTTTCCGATTGTGTGTATGGTAGGGATTATGCTGTTTCTGATTTCTTGTGGTGTATATTTCTTTGTGCTGGGAGGAACGCAGATGGCTGCAATGGAGATGCTTCTTGAAGAAGGCGATTATGCAAGGGCAAAAAAGAAAATCAGCGACAAGATGGGCGCATTTTCACTTGCGTATTGGCTTGGTTCAACAGCGATTTTTCTTGGTATCAGCTTTATCACAAATGACTGGGGAGATACTTGGATCGTATGGCCGATTGTCGGCGTATTGTATGCGGCTGTACGTGTGATTGTGGAGCATGTATGCAGTAAGGAAAAATAGCCATTGTAAGGCATGCCTTAATGTAACTCAAAAGGGCACTTGAAAAATCAAGTACCCTCGTGTATAATCTACTTAGAAAGGTAATCGGATGTAATATCCGATTTGCCCTCGGTAAATACAGATTTTAGAAATAGCATTCACTTTGGTCGGTGGGATGCTATTTCTTTTTATTATGATCGTCTATGTAAGACAAAGCCGCGAAAACAACGAGCAATAAAGTTAAAACTTCAAGCGTGTTCATAGGGCATCACCCTCCTTCGTAAAACTAGAGGGCATCAAATAATCGGAAAATCACATCCTGCTTTCTTTTCAATTACACAATAAAAATATATCATAAATCGAACAAATGTTCAACATAAAACCTAATTGACAAATAAAAAATCTTTTGTATAATATATGAAATAGTAATAATTACTACTTTCGAAAGGAGAAAAGAGTTATGGCAAATAAGTACGCAGGAACACAGACTGAGAAGAATTTATTGGAGGCATTTTCGGGCGAATCACAGGCGCGAAACAAGTATACGTATTTTGCTTCCAAGGCAAAGAAGGACGGATTCGAGCAGATTGCTTCCCTGTTCCTGAAGACCGCAGACAATGAGAAAGAGCATGCAAAGATGTGGTTCAAGGAATTAAACGGTATCGGAAGCACGGCTGAGAATCTTGCTGCAGCGGCAGCGGGCGAGAACTACGAGTGGACTGATATGTATGAGGGCTTTGCAAAGACGGCTGAGGAAGAGGGCTTCCCAGAGCTTGCAGAGAAGTTCCGTCTCGTTGGTTCCATCGAGAAGCAGCATGAGGAACGCTATCGCGCACTTCTGCATAATGTGGAGATGCAGGAAGTATTTGCGAAGAGCGAGGTCAAGGTATGGGAGTGCAGAAACTGCGGACATATCGTAGTTGGCGAGAAAGCACCGGAGGTTTGCCCGGTATGCGCACATCCGCAGTCTTACTTTGAGGTACATGCGGAGAATTATTAAATAGAATATGTGAAAGGGCTGTTGCTTAATTTGTGGCGACGGCTCTTTTTTATTTCCAAAATAGTGGTTGACTAATTCTTTTTTCTTATTATAATGGTTCTAAAAAGAACTAATTGAAAGAAGGAACCGAGAAATGAAACTTCAGACGCCATCCAATGTCTTTGACATGACAAAATGTCTGATGAAACTACAGGAGAGATATCTGGAAAGTGTGCGGTATGAGTTTAATCTCAGCCGCATCGAGATTATTATTCTGACGTTTCTGCATAATAATCCTTCCTATGATTCTGCACGGGATATTGTGGAATTCCGGATGCTGCAGCGGGGAAATGTGTCTGCAGCTGTCGATACTCTGGAGAAAAAAGGATATCTGATACGATATACAGATCCGGATGACAAGCGGATCATACACCTGAAACTCACGGGACAGACAGACGATATTGTCCGTGCTATTGAAGAAAAACAGGAAGCCCTTGTATCGTGCATCTTTGCGGGATTTTCGGAGGATGAAAAGAAGAATTTTGCAGCGTACAATGAGCGGCTGTATCAAAATGTAATGTCACATTTGAAATAAGGAAAAATTATCAACTATATAGTAGAAATGAGGAAAAGAAATGAAACAACAAAATGAAAATGAGGAATCGAATGCAACATCCACATCCGTACAATCCGACCGTACATTCTTAGCGACCGAGCCAATCGGAAAGCTGCTTGCGAAACTGGCACTGCCGACAATCGCGGCACAGTTGATTAACATGTTATATAACATCGTTGACCGTATCTATATCGGACATATCCCGGATACGGGGGCGATGGCACTGACTGGCGTGGGCGTCTGCATGCCGCTGATCATGATTATAACTGCCTTTGCGGCATTAGTTGGAAATGGCGGCGCACCTCGTGCGACGATCTTTATGGGTAAAAATAAGAAAGACGATGCGGAGAAAATACTTGCCAATTGTTTTACGATGCAGATACTCTTATCCATTATTCTGACGGTAGTTTTGCTGATCTGGAACCGTGATTTCCTGCTCGCTTTTGGAGCAAGTGCCAACACGATCGAGTACGCGGCATCGTATATGAATATCTATGCACTCGGAACGATCTTTGTTCAGCTGACTCTTGGCATGAATGCGTTTATCACAGCGCAGGGTTTTGCGAAGGAAGGCATGCTCTCTGTATTGATCGGTGCAATCGTAAATATCATTTTAGATCCGATCTTTATCTTTGGGCTGGATATGGGCGTCCGGGGAGCTGCACTTGCGACAGTGATTTCCCAATGCTGCTCCTGCATCTGGGTAATAAGCTTTCTGTTCGGGAAGCGGACGACACTCCGTATCCGTGGCAAAAACATGGGATTAAAGGCGGCGTATATCCTTCCGTGCTTGGCACTCGGCTCTGCAATCTTTATTATGCAGGGAAGCGAGAGTATTATATCGGTATGCTTTAATTCGTCTCTCCTGAAATACGGTGGGGATATCGCAGTCGGTGCGATGACGATCTTAACAAGTGTGATGCAGTTTGCGATGCTTCCACTGCAGGGCTTGGGACAGGGAGCCCAGCCGATTATCAGCTACAATTATGGTGCGAAAAATGCATCCAGAGTCCGGGCTGCATTTAAACTATTGCTGAAGGTCAGTCTGATATATTCTACGATTCTGTGGTTGTTTATCATGTGTTTCCCGAAGGTTTTCGCGTCGATTTTTACGACGGATGCAGCCTTGATTGCATTTACCAAGGATGCGCTCCGTTATTATCTGGCAGCATTATTCATGTTCGGTATCCAGATTGCCTGTCAGATGACATTCAATGCACTGGGAAATGCCCCGGCATCCATTCTTGTTGCGATTATGCGTAAATTTGTGCTCCTGCTCCCGCTTATTTTTATTCTGCCGCATATCATTACAGCAGATAAGACGATGGCTGTTTATCTGGCAGAGCCGATCGCGGATGTGCTGGCGGTGACATTTACATCGATCCTGTTTTCGTTCCAGTTTAAGAAGGCGCTCCGGGAGATGGAGGAAAAGCAATGTTAACATCACTTGCACTTATTTTTTTGGTCGGACTTGCGATGTCCGCCATCTGTAAACAGATCCGCCTGCCGGGCATCATCGGTATGCTGGTGACAGGAATCGTACTCGGTCCGTATGTGCTGGATCTGTTGTCTCCATCAATCCTGGGAATCTCCGCAGATCTGCGGAAATTAGCGCTTATCATCATCCTGCTCAAGGCAGGGCTGTCGTTGAATCTGTCAGATCTGAAGAAGGTCGGACGTCCGGCAATCCTGATGTCGTTTGTGCCGGCATCGTTTGAAATCTGCGGGTATATTCTGTTTGCACCGATGATCCTCGGCGTGACGCGCGTAGAGGCAGCAGTTATGGGTGCTGTCATGGGAGCGGTTTCGCCAGCTGTCGTTGTACCGCGTATGGTGAAACTCATGGAGGAAGGCTATGGAACGAAGAAAGGCATCCCGCAGATGATACTGGCGGGGGCGTCGTGCGACGATATCTTCGTGATCGTGTTATTTACGACATTTTTGCAGATGGCACAGGGCGGACATGCAAATGCGAAGGATTTTATCAATATCCCAATCTCAATCGTGTTAGGAATTGTACTCGGTTGTATCGTCGGCTATCTGCTGTACCGGTTCTTCGAGCTTGCGTATAAGAAGAATCACTGCGTTCGTAATTCAACGAAACTGATTGTGATTTTAGGTATGTCGTGTCTGCTTCTTGCAATCGAGGAGTGGGTGTCTGCGTATGTGGCAGTGTCCGGACTTCTGGCAGTTGTCAGTATGGCGTGTATGCTTAAAGTGAAGAGCACGACATTTGTATCCAAGCGGTTGTCGGAGAAATTCGGTAAGCTGTGGATTGCCGCAGAGGTAATCCTGTTCGTATTAGTTGGTGCGGCAGTCGATATCCGGTATATGGCAAAGGCAGGAGCAATGGCGCTTTTGATGATCGGGGCAGCGCTGCTGTTCCGCGCGGTCGGTGTCTGCATCTGTATGCTTGGTACGAAGCTTACATGGAAGGAACGGTTATTCTGTATCATTGCGTATCTTCCGAAGGCTACCGTGCAGGCGGCGATTGGCTCTGTGCCTCTGGCAGCCGGGCTTCCCTGTGGTACGCTTGTGCTATCCGTTGCGGTTATGGCAATCGTAATCACAGCACCGATTGGTGCGCTCGGTATCGACAGCACATATAAACATTTACTGGAAAAAGAATAAACATGGGACTTTTCCGTGCCCTGAATCATCTAATAGGTGTATGGACATACAGAATATAAAACTCCGGAGGGAAGGGAGTGGAACACATGAAGAAAGAAGCCTTTGGTGAACTTGTGATTTCGAACCAGGAAAGCTGGTACCGGATCGCCAAAAGCTACTTATGCAATGATGCGGATTGTGCTGACGCGATTCAAAATGCGATCGTGCATGCATTTGAGAATCTATGCAGTCTGCGCAATGATAAGTATGCGAAAACATGGTTTATAAGAATTCTGATCAACGAATGTCATCAGGTCATACGAGAGAATAAGAAGGTCGTAACTTGGGAGGAATATCAGGAAGAAGGCCGGGAAGCGGAATACATACGCGGGTACGGACAGTATTCGGAATTGTATGAAAGCATCATGCGGCTGAAGGAGAATGAACGGACCTGCATTATTTTGTATTATTTTGAGGAGTACAGCATTCGGGATATCGCGCAATGTTTGGAGTCCACCGAATCGGCAGTCAAGAAACGTCTGGTGCGGGCAAGAGAGCATTTGCGGGGAATTTTAAAGGTCAAATCGGCATGAAGGTCAGAACACCGGGATGATTTGAACGGGTAAAGGAGGTAATGTGTAATGGATATTGATAGAAATAAAATCAATGAGATAAAATCAGAGTGTCTGCAAATGCCGGATTATATCCGGGATATGATCGAGGAGACGGTCGAACAGCAGCTGAAGAAAAAGCAGCATCACAGTAAGAAAATGTGGAGAGTTGCAGCCGCGATTCTTGCTTTTGCCTGTGTGGGCGGCGGAACCACACTGGCTGCTACAAAGTTATACAAAATGCATCTGGAGCAGCAGGGTAAATATGGCTCTACATTGATCTATGGAGAGGCAACCAATACCGATGCAACGGATACCGATGCGGAAGTGGATCAGAATGCACTTTATACCTTGGATGTTTCCTATGTACCGGACGGTATGAAGGTAGATGGATTAGATGATATTTATGCAGATGGAAATAATTATGTGAAGAAAGTAGTGCTCTTCCCGGAGGATTCGCCATTTATAGGTGGTGTTTCGTTCTGGTTCCTGAAAATGCCGACAGATCAGCAGGTTTCGTTTGATGAAACACATGTTATTTCAACCAAGGAACTGGATATCGATGGGAAACAGGCAATTGTGATAGAAAGACAGGTTCTGGAATCTGCCATACGAGAGGTTCAGTATGAGCTGTATGTCACATATGAAAATAACTATCTACTGGACATGGTTGTGTTTGATGACACAGAGCTTGATACGGCCATAGATATTGTAAAAGGATTGAAACTCACCTCAACTGATGATCCGGAGGCAAAACGCAGAATCGTGGCGGAAGAATATACAGGGCAGGTGGAAGCAGATGCAGCGCCTGTTTATGAGGCAGACGAAAACTCTGGTAAGAAGAACAGATTCACGGAAACTTCGAAAGAATCAATGGAAGAACATATGCATCAGGTTGGAGAAAGCTTTGATGTACCGCAGTCTTCCCTGACGGCAAAGGTATCTAAGGTGGAATTACTGGATTCCCCGGATGCGATTGATGCAGCCTATGCTCTCGATCCGGTCAAAACGGATGCGGAAGGAAAGCTTGTTAACAATGTGATCGCCTATGAGAAACGTGGAAATGGTATAGATCAATTAGATGAGGTTGTAGAAACCAAGGAAGTGAAGGAAAAGATCCTTTACATCGAGGTTGCGTATACGAACACGAGTGACCAACAGACTGGAGATACCCTGTTCTACTGCAACCTGCTCTGGGCGAAGGAAACCGGAAATGGCTATGAAACGGTTGACGTCTATGCGAAGGATGATGTGGACTATGATAGTTACTATGGACAGAATTATCGTATTTCCAATGTACCGCTTTATTTCTATAACGGAAAAAGTGCAGAGGAGAAAAATCATCTGATCCGGGTTCAGCCGGGAGAAACAAGAACGGTCACATTTGCATTCCTTGTAACGGAGGACGAGCTGCCGTATCTGTATCTTGATCTTTTCTCCGGAAATGGCGAATATACACAATTTTGTCAATCGGCATTGCTGTACGGATATGTAGATATCCGGCAGTAGTTATACGGGAAATATATGGAAAATGAGAAACGCTGTATACGGGAATGTATACAGCGTTTTTTGAATTATTTACAACACTTTTTTTATTTTGTAGAAGATATATAGAGATTTAATAATTTCAATGCTGTATCCTGTATCTGGGGGGAGCATTCTTCTAAATGTTCTAATATTTCGCTCTTATAATCATCAAAAAAGGATGGCTCCTCTGTCAGAATATCATTGGGCGTTATGTGAAGTACGGAGCATATCTTCAATAATGTCTCAAGCCGCATATTTACATTTCCACGTTCAATATCTGCATATGTCCGGTCGGATAAGCCGGCGGCTTCTGCAACTTCAATCTGTGTCATATTCATTTTTTTTCGAAAATATAACAGTTTATTGCCTATTGTATGAAGGTCTGAGATTATCATATGGACACCTCCTTATTTACGTATATAGGAATTATACTTCTTATTTATCTTGACAAACAGGAAGTATAACTGTACAATAACTGGAAGAAAACTTCCTATAAATAAGAAGCGTACCCGCTTTGCACAGGAAAAATACGGAGGATGAAATGAATGAGGCAAACAGAGGATTAAATGCGAATACTTTAAAGCTGATTGCTGTTATTGCAATGGTCGTGCAGCATGTGACCGTCATGTTTTACCCTGCAGAAAATGCATTGCACTGGAGTTTATATGCAGTTGGAAGAATTACCGCACCAATTATGTGTTTTATGATCGTTGAGGGGTATTATCATACATCGAATATAAAAAAATATCTGCTGCGATTGTTCATCGCTACATTGCTTTCGCATGTTCCACATGCACTTGCATTTGGATTCTCACCGTTCCGTTTTTGGAAAGTAACAAGCATTATGTGGTGCCTGTTTTTGGGATTGCTTGCACTTGTGATTTATGAGAAGAAAGAAATTCCAATATTTTTCCGTTTGCTGGCGGTTGGTGTCAGTTGTATTCTCTCTTACCCGGGGAACCTGAATTGTATCGTTGTTTTATGGATTCTGGGATTTGGCGTATTTCACGATAGCAACTGGAAGAAATACACGGCATTCTTTTTTGTCACGTTGTGTTATCTTGCGGAGTTCTGGGTGATTGATGCGCAGGGTATTCCGTGGATTCGACTGGTATCACTGGCAGCCATTCCACTTTTGTTATTGTATAACGGGACATTGGGAAAAAAACGGAAATGGATACAGTATGGTTATTATCTTTTCTACCCAGTTCATTTTTTAATTCTGTATGGAATAAAAATGCTATTAGGTTAAGGATGATATAAATTTTATAAGGACAAAGGAGCAACAAAAATGAGTAACTATAGTTTTGCAGTACGGACAAAAAGATGGATTCGTTTTTCAATCAATTACATAAAGGAGAGAATCCGTGGATTGGATTTCAGTATGGTTTATGTTGGTGAGATTCAGAAAAATGTTGCGGAATTTCACGGTTACAGCATGACGGATGAGAAAGATATGAAGCGGATGTTGAAGGCAATTCCTGTGAATCCGAAAGAAACTGCATTTTTGGATGTTGGATGTGGAAAAGGAATCTGTATGAAATGTGCCGTTGAAAGCGGTTATGGAAAGGTTGCAGGGTTAGATCTTGATCAGCATCTGCTGGATATCGCAAAAAAGAATATGTCTATATTGAAGATGGATGTAACATTGATCAATGCAAATGCGATAGAGTACGATGGCTATGCCGATTATGATGTGTTCTATTTCTATAATCCGTTTGGCAGAAGTATTTTCGAGCAGGTAATTGAAAAAATCAAGGAAAGTCAGCAGGTTAGAAATCGGGAAATCTGGGTGGCATATTATCACCCGGTATTTAGTGAACTGTTTGATAAGGCTGGATTTAGTCTAAAAAATGAAGTGAAGGATAAATCCAGAGATACAACAACGAAGTTCTATTATCTGCCTGCTCTTAAACAGGAGTAAAAATCTCCTATATTGGCAAGCTTCGTCAAAGTGCTTATACTTGTAATGAGAAAATTATAAAGAAATGTATGTATGACAGAAGAGAAAAGAAAGATCAGCACTTAGCGGTACGATATGGATTGCCACAAGGCGATTAACCATAAAGTGACAAAACTGTCACTTCGTTTGTCACGCCCCCGTAATGTATGTTCGATATAATGTATGTGTAAGCACAGGAAGTCTGTACTTACACATATTTTTTTGATTAACTACGGGGGAGCAATATGGAAAACTACACCAGACTTTCAATCAAATATCTAAAGTTTCAGAAAAAGCGAACCATCCTGACAATCTTAGGCGTTGCTTTAGCGTCAGGAATTCTGTTCGTGATATTAACCTTGTATTTCAGTAATTTCATCAATACACGCGAAGCACTTCGCAAGCAGGCAGACTACGAGATTGTGCTTCTGCCGGAGCAAAATCAGGATGTCTCGGCATTACTTAAACAGGATTTCGTGAAGACGGCGTATCGTGGCAAATATTACGATTATTATTCGAGCTCCTATATTGAAAATGCAATCTATATCAACGTGAAAAATCCTTACCGCCTGGATGCGGATATGGAAACCATCGAGCAGACGTACGGTGTGAAAGCACAATTAAATCAACAGCTCGCAGCCTACTATCTGCAGGGCGATACCGGAAACGATACATATATTATTCTTCTGATGTTCCTGCTTTTGTCGTTCGTGATTGCAGTCATTGGAGTCGGAATCATCCGGACGACGATCCAGTTGAATACGATGGAGCAGATCAAAGATTATGGAATCCTGCGCTGCATCGGAGCAACACAGGGACAGTTAAAAAGTGTGATATTCCGGATGGGATGCATGCAGGAGCTACTTGGAATCCTTGGAGGAATCGTGATTGGCTTCCCGATTGCATATCTGGTTGGGTTATCCATGAGTATAAAGGTTCGCCCGCATGTACTTCCTTTTCTGTATGTGCTTGTCGTGTTTATCGGAGATTTGTTCTTCGTCATGGATGAGAATGGAAAACTCGTAAAGAAGATTTCGCCAATCGAAGCAGTGCGAGGACAGACAAGTGGAACACGGAAGGTTAAAGCACGTAAGCAGAGTATCTTCGGGAAGATCTTCGGCGTGCAGGGGGATTACGCGTATAAGAATCTGATGAGCAACAAGCGTCGGTTCTTGAAAACAATTTTTACATTTGCTTTATCGATTGCAGCGTTTATCACGATTGCGACGATTTTCACTTCATTTGTACAGATGCAGAAGCAGATTGCACCTTCTTACGGAGAGTATCAGGTGTATTTCTTCAACGAGGCAAATGATGAAGAGACTGTGGATGCAGTGAAATCAGTGCTTCCAAACGAAGAGACACTCACAGACATTGCACAGAACAAAGAAGTGAAGGATGTGAAAGCAGTGTATGCGGCGGTTATGAAGGCCGCGGACTTCAAAGAATTCCGGACACATTTCACAGATGATTTCCGGCAGGAAACGTTGGAAGGGCAGATCGTTGAACGGTTGGAAACAGGTGAGAAATATAAAGACAGTGCATCGCCGGTTGACCGCGTGAGCGTGATTGGATACGGAGAGGAAGAGTACCAGGAATATGCGTCATATCTGGTCGAAGGAACGCTGGATGTCGATGAGAACGGAATTGTGCTTGTGCAAAACGTGGAAGCAACGTTGGATGAAGGCATGGATGATGAATCCTATGATGCGATTGACCTGATTGCATCAACGGTGGAATATCCGGCGACGGATTATAAGCTTGGTGACACGATTAAACTTTCGTGGGGCAATGACAAGAAGGTATATGAGATTCAGGGCATTGTCCGGATAGATAAGGACAAATTGCAGACAAAAGGATTTGTAAAGTGTATTGTGCCACTGGCAAATTATTTCCGAATGACCGGACTTGGAAAATCAGATTCCACGGGTGTGAAATGTAAGCTTCGTTCGGACAACATTTCTGCTTCGCTGACATCAAAGCTGGTGAATGTGCTGGATAGCTCGATGGGAGATTACTCGTATCCGGATGCCATCTATTCCGGAGCATTGTTTAGTACTTCCATTAGTGCAATCAAATATATTCTGGCGTTTGTAATCGTGATTTTGTGTGTGAGTTCTCTGAATATCATCAATACGACAGCAAGCAATCTTTATCTGCGGCGACAGGAATTCGCACAACTTCGCGCTATCGGCGTGTCGGTGCGGGAGCTTCGGAAGATGGTGATGCTCGAAGGTGTAATCTCCGTTATCTGTGCAAATGTGGTTGGTGATGTGCTAGGCTTTGCGGTTATGATGCCGCTTGCGAAAGCTGCGCTGGTGTTGTTCATGGTGAAGCTCACCTTCCCGATTATCGGTGCAGTAATTGGATTTGTACTATCTGTACTTGTGATGTGTGGGTCCATCTATATACCGATGAAGCGGATGTCAAACCGGATCGCAGATGATTTGAATGCAGCCGGAGATTGATGTGGAGCTTGGTTGGAGCCGGATTGAGGCTGAATTTTTTTGGGGGAAAAGCAGAAAAATAGAATGTTTGCTCCAACAGGCAGAAGAGACAAGCAAGTTGAATTTTGGGGAAAAGTTGAAAAAAAGAATATTTGCTCCAACAGGCAGAAAAGAGAAGCAAGCTGGATTGGGACAAAGAGATAGAAAACAGGATATTTACTCCAACAAAAAGAAAAGAAGAGAAAAACAGGTAGGAGTAACGAAGCAGAAAAAGAAGAATTGCTCCAACAAGAGAAATACATAACAAAAAGAAGATATCAGGAGGGAAATCAACATGGATATTGTAAAGATGGAACATGTCACAAAGATATATGGAAACGGAGACACACGGGTTTGGGCGCTCGATGATGTGAATCTGACCGTGCAAAAAGGAGAAAGTCTGGCAGTGGTCGGAGCATCCGGCTCCGGCAAGTCCACACTGCTGCATGTCATGGGCGGTGTCGATACGGTTACGAATGGCAAGGTAATCGTGGACGACCGGGACATCACAACATTGAAGGATGAGGAAATGTCGGTGTTTCGTCGGAGAAAGATTGGATTTGTATTTCAGTCATATCATCTGATTCCGGTACTTACCGTGGAGGAGAATATTCAGATGCCGATTCTGTTAGATCACAAGAAACCGGATCGGGAGTACATCGACCATGTCATTGAGATGCTTGGTTTGAAAGACAGACGGAAGCATCTGCCGAACCAGTTGTCCGGCGGACAGCAGCAGCGTGCGGCAATCGCGAGGGCACTTGCAAACCGACCGTCTCTGATCCTTGCCGATGAGCCGACCGGAGCGCTTGATTCTACAAATGGGAATGAAGTTATGGCGCTGCTGCAGGACTCTGTAAAGAAACTGAATCAGACACTTGTGCTTATCACACATAACATTGATCTTGCCAGAGAGGCAGACCGCATCGTGCGGATCACAGATGGTAAGCTGACTGAGGAGTGAGTGGGAAAACGATAGGTTGTTAGAAAGACGGATTTAGATAAGTGAAGAGAACTTTATGAAATGTCTAAAAGACAGAGGAAAAACAGGGCAGAATTAAAGGAGAGAAAATGATGGCAAATAAGTCAGGATGGAAAAATCAACAAAGCAAACATCAAAGAAGAAATCACCGTTTAAGAAAGATTATCTTTGCTATTCTGGTGGTTTTGAGTGTAGCTGCAACTGTATGTCCGTATTCCGCACAGGCGGCGACACCAAAGGTACTGGTTTCCGGTTATAAAGTATCGACAGCAACAATTTATTCCGGAGATAACTTTGATCTGACTCTGGATATTCAGAATACTTCCAAGAACAAAGTCAAAAACATGAAAGTGACGGTCACTTCCGAAGGCGGCGAGATTATTCCACTTTCCGGAACCGGAAGCGTTTATGTGGCAGAGATTGCCGGAAATGAGACCAGCGAGCAGGTATTTTCCATGGCGGCGGCAGCAGGACTTACAGAGAAGACTTACAAGCTTTCTGTGAAGATGGAGTATGAGAATACTTCCGGTGAGGCATTTGAGATGGAGGATACGTTGTATCTTCCGGTATATCTGAAACAGCGGGTATCCGTGACCGATGTCATGACTGATGATGCGAAGGTTGGTGACGATGTGGAGATTACCGCCCAGGTGAATAACCTTGGGGAAGGGACACTCTACAACGTAAATGCACGCGTAGAAGGAAAACACGTGGAGAAACAGGAGACCTACATCGGCAATATCGACACAGGGAAAAGCGGTAGTATAGATCTTCTGGCAAAGGCCATCGAGGTGACGGATTTTGACGAAATGGCAAAGGCAGAGGACTGGATCATAGTTGCCTACGAAGACCGGAATGGAGATAAGCACGAAGAAAAGGTGGACGTCTCCTTCTACATTGAGACGGTCGATTACGAAGATCTGGAAGTCTTAAAGGAAGCACCGGAGAAGACCGGCCCTGCCACATGGCAGATCGTACTGATCTGCGCCAGCGTGCTTGCAGTCGGTGTATTCGTGGGTGTAACTATTAATAAAAAGCGTTCACGATAAGGTAAAATGGAGAAATCGCAAATCCCCAAAAGTGTAAATTGAGTTGTTCAGAAATACATATTCTAAAGCAGACCATTGAAGCACGCTGGCACTTAACGAACGGCAAACTTGTTTGACGTGAGTTTAGTACCATTGCGTGATGAAGTGAGCGAGAGGAGAGCGCATATGAACCGTAGGTTCATATTTAGGATGCGCTCGACGATTTACCGCCGAACGAAAGTGCGGGGGTGCTACCCGTGCGTGTCTGCGTAGAATTGTAATTCTGAACAACTCACGATAAACTATATGGATTTGCGAAAAGGAGGAATCCATGAAATTTATCATGCACTTAACAATTCAAAATATCAGGCGCAGAAAGGCGCGTACGATTCTGACGTTACTCGGCGTGATGATCGGTGTGGTAGCGGTTGTCTCCTTATTGTCTCTGGGAACAGGCGTGAAACGGGAACTCCTGCAAGGCTATGGCGACGACACTTCGATTCGTCAGATTATTGTGCAGACACCGGAGAATAACCAAAACAAGAAAATGCTTCTGACGGACCATACCATAGAGAAACTTGCAAAGATTGACAAGGTCGCGAATGTCTATCCGCGCTATGAAGTATTTGCAAATATTCAAGTTGGACAATACACCGCCTATACGAATCTGGTCGGTATTCCTTCGGAGCAATTATCTGCAATCGCACTGACCGATACGTCCAGCCTGTCGGAGCATGCCAGAAAGCCGGAGATGGTGATTGGAAATGCGATGGGATATATGTTCTTCCATGACAACACCATGACCAGCTATCAGGATGGCGATGGGGATTTGAATAAGTGGATTGGTGAGAAAGCAAAGGTCTCACTTGGACTTGGTGAAAATGAGATTACAGATCGATTGACGATTGCAGGTGTGATGCAGGGCGATGCGGACGAGTTCAGCGAGCAGTCCCAGAGCATCTATTGCGATATTGATGTGCTACGCTCCTATCTGAAAAAACATGCCACACAGGGAGGTGTCGTGCTTGGACAGCCGGTCGATAAGAACGGAAATATGTATACGTCGTGGGTATATTCAAGCGTGGTTGTCGAAGTTGGCAAGATGGAAGATGTTGAATTTGTGGTAAAGAAATTACAGGATATGGGATATCAGACAACCAATATGAAGGAGTACCGGGATACTGCGATGCGGACGGTACGGATGCTCGAGCTGCTGTTAGGAGGCATAGGACTCATTTCCTTTCTTGTAGCGGCAATCGGTATCAGCAATACGATGACAACGGCTGTTTATGACCGGGTGGCAGAGATTGGAACCTTGAAGGTGCTAGGTTGTGAGAAACGGGAATTGATGGCGATGATTCTGTTAGAAGCGGGCATCTACGGATTTGCCGGTGGTGCATGTGGCGTGGTATTGTCGTTGCTTTTCGGAAAGCTTATCAACCGGATTGCGGCATCGGCATTACTTCTGGAGGCAGGAACGAAGATTGCCGTGATTACGCCGGGGCTTGCGCTGGCGGCAATTGGAATGGCTATGATACTTGGAACGATTGCGGGATATTTTCCGGCACGATGGGCGGCGAAGCTGTCACCGCTTACGGCAATGCGCAGAGATTAAAATGATAAAAATGTCAGGGCAATTATGGGTGGAAATTGCTCTGATTTTTTTGTATAATATACGTCAAAGATCGATATGCAGCTTATTGGTGGGATTGGTGGGTGAATGCAGAAACGATAAGGAGAAATACACATGATGAATATTAATTATAACAAATTTATTGCAGATATGATCCGATACGCATCTTCCGCGGATACGCCGGAGTCATCCCTAGAGCAGATCCTTGAGTATATAGGCAAAAACCTGCATTCTTCGAGAGCGTATATCTTCGAAGATAATAAGGATGGAACCTATAATAACACATATGAGTGGGTCGGGGACGGCGTTACAGCCGAGAAAGAGAATCTACAGAATGTTCCATACGAAGGACTGCTGGATGTGTGGTTCCGCGAATTCGAGAAATCAAAAAATATTATTATACCGGATGTAGAGGCATACAGGGAAATCAGTCAGGATGTCTACGATATATTGAAACCGCAGAATATACATTCCCTGGTCGCAGGACCGATTGAGATTAACGGTCGGTATATTGGATTTTATGGAGTGGATAATCCCCCGGCCGATCATCTTGTCAGCATTGCGAATCTGATTGATATTATGGACTTTGTAATATCGATGATGATCCGGCTGCGTGACAACTCCCGTACGATTAAGAATATGGCAGTGAAAGATCAGCTGACAAACTGTAAGAATCGTATGGCACTCAAATGGGCCTATGATGACACTTATGATAAAGAAAAATCCATTTTTGTTCTCATGTGCGATCTGAATGGCTTGAAGAAAATAAATGATCAATATGGCCATGATGCAGGAGACAGGTATATCTGTGATGCGGCAGATATCTTGCAGGAGTGCTTCGGAGAGGATTATGTGTACCGCCTGGGCGGTGACGAATTTGTGGTGGTTTGCCTCAATTCAGAAGAAGCGGCATTGACTGCGCAGATAGCGAAGGCAAGGATGTACAGCAATCTGAAGAAGGTCGGAATGTCGCTTGGATACGCATATCGGAACAAATCGCATGAACCGTTTTCGAATATTTTGAGAGAGGCGGATCGCAAGATGTATATGGAAAAGCAGGAATATTATGCATCGAAGAAAGCAGAGGAGAAGCATCCTGAAAAAGCAGGAAAATGATTTGATAGATTTCGTTAATATACTGGATATAAAAAGGAAATGCGTCATATGGCACACAGAATATTGATGGTGGAGGATGACTTCGCCCTCGCAATGGGAACTGAATATGCGCTTGCTTCGGAAGGCTATGAGGTGGCAACTGCGGGGAATCTTGCTCAGGCACGCGAGAAATTTGATGATAGTGTTGCACTTGTGCTACTGGATGTGATGCTGCCGGATGGAACCGGGTTTGAATTTTGCAAGGAACTACGGGAGCGGAAATGCGATGTCCCGATTATATTTCTTACAGCGGTCGCAGAGGAGGCAAATATCGTTCAGGGGCTGGAACTTGGCGCGGATGATTATGTGACGAAACCGTACCGGGTGAAGGAGCTACTGGCACGGGTGGCAGTGAATATCCGGCGGTATGCGCAGGCACGTCAGACAGATAAAGGCGATAAAAATCTCGTTATGACATTTGGAAACACGACCTTTGACGGCAGTGCATTTACTCTCACGCAGCATGGTGAGAAGCTTGATTGTACGACAAGTGAGCTGCGTTTACTGCGGTTTTTATTACAGCACCGCGGGCAGGTGATCAGCCGGAGTGCAATCATGGAACAGCTCTATGATGTTGACGGAGAATTTTTCGAGGATAACACGCTTTCGGTATACATAAAAAGACTTCGGCAGAAGCTGGGAGAGGATGGAGCCTATATCGAGACGGTGCGTGGAATGGGATACCGGTTCCGGAAGTGACAATGTCTGAAAAATGAAACGTGTAGAAAAGCCGGATGAAACACGGAATCGAAAATACATTGGCGGTAGAGTATAGTTATGATGCAGGCAAAAAGTTACGAATTACAACAATTTCATAAGCGTTTTTTCATATACGGCGGTATTGCATACAGCATATACGCCGTTTTTGTTGTGCTTGTTTTGTGGCTGCGTGGCTGGCAGTTATGGGTAACACTGTTACTTGGCTGCCTGCTGCTTGTAAGTGCTTATGTGGCAGGTCGTTGTTCGATAGGAACTACGAGCCGTGAGCTTCGTGCCATTGTCGATATCATGAATCAGATTTTGGAAGCGCCGGAACAGGTTCCTGCAGAGCCGTATAAACAGGGCGAGCTTGGAGAGTTATATACGAATCTGTATAAGCTGGTACAGGCGTTAAAGGAGAGTAACCGCAAGGAGCAACAGGAGAAGATATTTCTGCGGGATATCATGTCGGATATCTCCCATCAGTTGAAGACCCCGCTTGCATCGCTTACGGTATTTTTAGATCTTCTGTATGATGGGCGTGTACCGGATGCAGATAAGCAGAAGCAGATGCTCTTAGAATCGAAGAATCAGGTCAGCCGTATGGAGTGGATGGTGCTGTCCATGCTGAAGCTTGCGCGAATCGAGGCGGGCGCCATCCAGTTTGAGAAGCAGCCGTGCAGCCTGTATGCGATTGTGGCACAGGCGAAGGAGAGTGTCGCGTATCTGACGGAGAAACGCGGACAGCACATCGATGTGCAGATCGATGAGAAACAGATGCTTGTCTGCGACGGAGACTGGCTGACCGAAGCAATCATCAACCTATTTAAGAACGCATCGGACTATTCCGGCGAGCAGACAACGATCCACATCCGGACCGAAGACAATCCAATGTACACGCGCATTTATGTGAAGGATGAGGGATGCGGCATTGCGGAGTCGGAGCTTAAAAATATATTCAAGCGCTTCTACCGTATCAACAAAGAGGTCAATCCGAACAGTGTCGGTATCGGTCTTTCCCTCACAAAATCGATCGTGGAGGGCATGGGTGGCAAGATATCTGTGCGAAGCGAGATCGGGAAATACACGGAGTTTATACTGACGTTTGTGCATACATAGATGGATTTGTGGGGATGCGTAAGTGTAAGTATATCTGGATTTAGCAGAAAACAATTGAGTTATTCCAACCAAAGTGTTACACTCATAGAGAAGTATTGCGGCAAAGAAAAAAATGAGGTGTAGATATGGAACAGACAGGCGGAAAGTGGATGTCTCTGATCGGGGCATACATGATCGTAAAGGGAATTGTCAATCTGATATTGGGATTTTCGGTTGGAAATATTGTGACACTGCTAATCAGTGGCGCACTTGCATTCCTGATCATCAAGGGTGTGCCATATATGAATTATGTGACCGGCGCGTATCTGGCGTTGATGAGCGTGATACATATCATCCCGAATATTCAGGGACATCATTGGTTTTATCTGGCAGAGGGGATTATTGATCTGGTTGCAGCGGTTGTGTTGTTTACAAGCGGAAGAACCAAAGAATCATAAAGCGAAAATAAAAACATGGAGGGAGCGAAAGCCCAGCCATGTTTTTCGTTTCTTTGAAACCTGTCAGAGATATACAGCTTCCATGTATGCCGGCATTGAGTCGTTTTCAGAACAATAGTATGGAGTAAGAAAGCGACTTTTCTATATAATGGAAATGGATAATTAATATAAAAACGGAGCGAATAAAATGAACGAACGATTAGATAAGCAAATGGATTTTATCCGGGAGATTGACAAAGAGAAATTTATTACCCGGATGACGAAATTAACCGATGGAAAAAGACGCGAAAACGATGCAGAACATGCATGGCATATGGCAATCATGACAATCCTGCTTTCGGAATATGCAAACGAGGAAATTGACGTGCTTCGTACAGTTACAATGCTTTTGATCCATGATCTGGTGGAGATTGATGCAGGAGATACGTATGCCTATGACGAGGAAGGCAAGAAGACGCAGGAAGCAAGGGAGAAGAAGGCGGCAGACCGTATCTACAACCTGCTTCCGGAGGATCAGGCAAAGAAACTGTATGATATCTGGCTGGAGTTCGAGGCGAAGGAGACCCCGGAAGCGAAGTTCGCACGCGCGATGGACAACCTGCAGCCGATGATGCTTACCGCGAGTACGGGTGGTTTTGACTGGAAGGACCGGGGCGTGCGTGCGGAGCAGGTAATGAAACGAAACGAGATTACACCGCAAGGCTCAAAGACGTTGTGGGACTATGCGTACGAGAATTTTATCAAGCCAAATGTCGAGAACGGGAATCTGCAATCATGACAGCCTGAGAACCAAAATATGCATGACATATGACTATCAGAGAATAATGAATCAGAAAAGAAAAATAGCGAATTATCAGATATAATGGAGGCGAAATATCGTGTCCGAGGAGACAAGAAAGAACGATAGAACAAAGAAAAAAATAAAAAATAAGAAAAAATATGAGATTGATATGTGTAACGGTGCCATCCTGCCGAAGCTGCTGGCGTTTACATTGCCGTTGATGTGTTCGAGCGTATTACAGCTTTTGTTCAATGCGGCAGATATCATCGTTGTCGGAAGCTTTGCCGGAGACACCGCGCTTGCGGCGGTTGGAAGCAACACCGCACTCATCAATCTGCTGACGAACTTTTTCTTAGGACTGTCCATTGGCGCAAATGTACTGGTGGCGCGGTTCTATGGTGCAAAGGCGGAGGAAGATGTGAGCGATACCGTACATACAGCGATGCTGCTTAGCATCTTCAGCGGCATTATTCTGACGGTGGTCGGATGCCTCGGTGCCAGACAGATCCTGATCTGGATGCAGACTCCGGAAGATGTGCTGCCGCTTGCGACAACCTATCTGCGTATCTATTTTGTTGGAATGACATCTATGATGATCTACAACTTCGGTAGTGCAATCCTGCGGGCGGTCGGAGATACGAAACGGCCACTCTATTATCTGTCGGTAGCAGGCGTTATCAATATTGGACTGAACCTGCTCTTCGTGATTGTGTTCCGGATGAGTGTGGCAGGCGTGGCACTGGCGACGGTTATCTCCGAGACAATCTCCGCCGGTCTTGTACTCCGTTGCATGATGCGTGAGAAAGGATGCATCCGGCTGACATTATCGAATTTAAAGATTCATCCGGGGAGATTCGCGGAGATATTGCGGATCGGTTTCCCGGCAAGTCTGCAAGGGGTGATTTTCGCCATATCAAATGTCATCATCCAGTCGTCGGTGAATTCCTTTGGATCTACGGTTGTTGCCGGTAATTCTGCGGCAAGTAATATCGAAGGCTTTGTATATGTGTCCATGAATTCCTTTTATCAGGGTACGATCAGCTTCACGAGCCAGAATGTCGGCGCAGGCAAATATGAGCGTGTAAATAAGATTTTATTTACCGCACAGGCATGTGTCATTGTGACCGGATTGGTGCTTGGTAATCTGGCAGTGCTTTTTGGACATGACCTGCTCGGATTTTATACGAAGAGCGCGGCTGTGAAAGCGGCAGGTATGAATCGTTTGAAGATTATATGTACAGTTTATGCGCTGTGTGGTATTATGGATGTCATGGTCGGATCCCTGCGAGGGCTTGGATATTCGGTGATGCCGACAATCGTATCGCTTGTTGGTGCCTGCGGACTTCGGCTATTGTGGATATTTACATTTTTCCGTATGTACGGGCAGTTTCATACACCGCAGTCGCTGTATCTGACGTATCCGGCAAGCTGGTTGATCACGATATGTGCGCATGTAATCTGCTTTGTGATTGTGCGGCGGAAAATCGGCAGAAGGCTTGCAGCACAGCGTTTGGCATAATAAAATGCAGATATATTTTGTATGCATGAGGAATCCGGTGAAACAGGCAATATCAATGGTTGGAGTGTATGTGGGAACTATTTCGGGGAATAAATAAGATATAAATATCTATAAAGGAGACTTACGATGAAACAGGGTATCATATTTGACATGGATGGCACATTGTGGGATTCTGCGGATGGAGTCGCAAAATCATGGACACAGGTGATTCAAAACGAGTATAAGAAAGATATGGCAGTTACCGAGCAGGATATCAAGCGGGTGATGGGCAAAACAATGGACGTGATAGGAGATATTTTTTTCCCGGAGCTTACTTCGGCGGAACGGAAATCTCTGGTTGAAAAATGCGGTGACTGGGAGAATGAGTATCTCCGCAGAAACGGAGGAAAACTTTACCCGGAGTTGGAGAATACACTGAAAAAACTCAAGGAACAATATCATCTCTATATCGTAAGCAACTGTCAGAGTGGTTATATCGAGGCGTTTTTAGACTACTATAATTTCGGGCAGTATTTTGAAGATATTGAATGTTATGGAAATAACGAGAAGAGTAAGGGGGATAATATCCGTCTTGTGATGGAACGAAACAGTTTGGAACAGACGATTTATGTGGGCGATATTCAGGGGGATTACGATGCAACGATGCAGGCTGGTGCAACCTTCATCCATGCAAAGTATGGGTTTGGAACGATCAATACAGAGGTTGCGGAAATTGAGAAGTTCAGTGATCTTCCGGAAGTGGCAGCCGGAGTTTTTCGGGAGATGGAAGCATAATCGACATATGGTAGGATGATTGCTGTGTGCATGACGAAAGAAGAGGGAGACCGGTAGATTGGAACAGCTTATTCAGGCAGAAAAAACAGAAGATACACGCAAAGGTATCACGGGCAGTACGCTGAAGATCATTGCGATGATTACAATGCTGATCGATCATATTGGAGCTACGGTTGTGATGCAGCTTGTCACAAAAAATCCGGCCAATTTTGATGCGTTCGGAAATGTGCGTATGACAGGTATGGTATTGTTGTATTATATCCTGCGCGGAATCGGAAGATTGTCTTTTCCGATTTTTATCTTTCTATTATTAGAGGGTTTTGTGTATACACACAATCGGTTTTTATATATTGGACGGTTGCTGCTTTTTGCAATCGTTTCGGAGATTCCGTATGATCTGGCGTTTAATATAACATCCATGTGGGTCCGGAAGGGACATTTTCTGGAGTTCACAAATCAGAATGTGTTTTTTACTTTGGCAATCGGTCTGATTGTGCTGACCGGATTGGAAGGCCTGCGCAGTCTGCATATGGATACAATCTTAAAAACAATTCTGATTGTTGGCGTAGTGGCATTTGGTGCGGCACTTGCGTATGCGCTACATGCGGATTATGGGGCGTATGGTGTATTGGCAATCTGTGTGGCATATGGATTCCGGGATCAAAAAAAGGAACTGCGGATGGCAGCTCCCTGTGTGATATTGTGTGTAATGGATATGTCTGAATTATATGCACTTGTGGATGCGGGTATCATATATTTCTATAATGGAAAACGGGGCTTGAAACTAAAATGGGCGTTCTACATATTTTATCCGCTGCATTTACTGATTCTTGCCGGCATCTGTTTGCTGCTTTTTAAATAAGAAATACTATGCATAATTATTATACATCAGACCGCTGTAAACAGACTGCGTGTACGTTGCGGTCTGTTTTTCTTTTGCATTTGGATAAGTCACAATCAGTCGGTCAACATAGGCAAGCGGGTCTAAAGTCAGTCGATTCACGGCTTTGGAGATATCCTGCCGTAATAAAGAATCAGCTCCGAATAATGTATTCAGTGAATCGTAGGAAATGCCGACAGCCTGATCTATGTTCAGTGTCAGACGACGGTCTTCACCGACTGTGATGCCGATGGAAGCAAGCTGGTCCTCGTGTCTGGATACGATTCCGGAAATATCATGATAGAGATTCCTGCTTCCGATGGTCGTAGGTTCCCCTTCTTCGGAGAGCGTAACTAACTGATTGTAAGCATCAGTGAAGCTGGTGAGCTGATCGACAAGCAGATGTCTGTCCGGTGTAAAACGTACATTGACCGGAGTATCTGTTATCTTGTGAAAATCAAACTCTGCCATCTGATTAATGGATATATGATTGGAGGCAGACGAATGAACCAGATCATTGATATAAAATCTTGCGTTTTCAGGATAAGTCTTTACCTGATTTAAGCCAAATGTATTAATCACATCTGTATCTTGTTTCTGATTGAAGGAGAAATATAAGGATGTGTCAGTTGATGGCGTACCCGTATCGTTGGAGGTGAGCATCAGTGCACTTGTAATTCCTTCCTTAATAATAGAAGCGCGGATATCAATATGCCTTCGGTTGATCTGGTCTGCAAGCTGTTGCTGGAGAGACAGATTTGTGTCGCTGTCAGATACGGACAGGGTGAATGGCAGACTGCCATGTTCGGTCTGCATGGAAAAATTGTAATTGCCGGGTGCTAGTGCGATGTCGTCAGATACAAGGTAATTACCGATGTTTACCTGCTCGCGGGCAAGCTGGTCAATCTGTAAAGTCATCTGATCCGGAAGCTCGCCTGTCGCATGTGCACGGAAGGAACCGGATATGGCGTCCGGGTTATCCGTAAATATCTGCTTTTTCGTATAAAGCTCGCTTTCCGGATTGGCAAGCTGGTCTGTGATATCACGCAGCGTCAGAGCCTGCTCTTTGATATCAATCATATGGGTCTGTCTGGATTCTGAAAGTGACACCAGATAGAGCGGGGATGACTGATTGTATTTGGAAATATTGTTATAAACAGCCTTGAGTTCGGAAGCCTTATGAGTCCGTGTGCGTTTTTTCGGTACGAGATCATGGTTTAAATAATTGTAAACTTGTGATATATTCATAAGAAGGCCTCCTTTCCCGATGTAATGAAGTAAACTATCATATTATGTATTATATGTTGTATAGATTAAATATAGTATAAATATCGTAAAAATTCAACTTTTTCCTTGACTTTACAGGTAGGTTTTGTTATTCTAAAGCTTGCGATGGAAGAGGTCCTTTTTTTTTGCACGAAAAAAGAGGATTCTATTATGTCATCTGTGAAAAAATAAATATGGAGGTGGATAGTTGTGCGTGTAAAAATTACATTGGCATGTCAGGATTGTAAACAGCGTAATTACAATATGACAAAGGATAAGAAGACGCATCCAGACAGAATGGAAACAAAGAAGTATTGTAAGTTCTGTAAGAAGCACACGATGCACAAGGAAACAAAGTAATCGGAGGAGTAGTCTATGTCAAAAAAAGAAGAGACTTCTTCACCTTCCTTGAAAAGAAGCTGGTTTCAGGAGCTTAAGGGCGAGTTCGCAAAGATCACTTGGCCTGCAAAGGATAAGCTTGTGAAACAGTCTGCGGCTGTAATTGTGATTTCCGTAATTCTCGGATTTATCATTGCAGGTGTGGATTACCTGTTACAGATCGGTTTAACTTATATTGTTGGTTAGGTAGGTGAATGTATGTCAGAACTATTCGAAAACGAAGCTACAGCATCTGGAACACCAGAGAGCGGGATTCCGACTGATGGTGAGGCAAGATGGTATGTGGCTCATACCTACTCAGGTTATGAGAACAAGGTGAAAAATGATATCGAGAAGACTGTTGAAAACAGAAAGCTTCAAGAGCAAATCCTTGAGGTAACCGTACCGGTTCAGGAGGTAATCGAGACAACAAAGACAGGCGCGAAGAAGACAGTTCAGAGAAAGTTGTTTCCTGGTTATGTTCTGGTTCATATGTACATGAACGATGTTACATGGTATGTAGTTCGTAACACAAGGGGTGTTACAGGATTTGTAGGTCCGGAATCCAAGCCGGTTCCGCTCACAGAGCGCGAGATGCGTGCGATGGGTATCGTGACTGAGGCACCGGTTGTACACATTGATGTGGAGATTGGTGATCAGATTAAGGTTATTACCGGAGCTTGGGAAGGCAATGTTGCAGTTGTTAAGGCAATTAATGAAGGCAAGAGAACCGTAACCATTGACGTTGACATTTTCGGACGTGCTACATCTGTTGAAATTGGATTTGGAGATATCCAGAAGATGTAAGAGGTTTAGGAGGTAGCTATAATGGCTAAGAAAGTAGAAGGATATATTAAATTACAGATTCCTGCAGGAAAGGCAACACCTGCACCACCTGTTGGTCCTGCACTTGGACAGCACGGTGTAAACATTGTACAGTTCACAAAGGAGTTTAACGCAAGAACTGCTGATCAGGGCGATATGATTATCCCTGTTGTTATCACAGTTTATGCAGATAAGAGTTTCAGCTTTGTAACTAAGACTCCACCGGCAGCAGTACTGCTTAAGAAGGCGTGCGGCCTTAAGTCAGCATCTGCAACACCGAACAAGACAAAGGTTGCAAAGATTTCTAAGGCTAAGGTTCAGGAGATTGCTGAGCTGAAGATGCCGGATCTGAACGCAGCAAGCCTTGAGGCTGCTATGAGCATGATCGCTGGTACAGCTCGTTCTATGGGAATCGAAGTTGAGGATTAATAAGAAATAATCGTAGGAGGGTCGCTCCCGCAAAACTACAGGAGGTTTATTTGAATGAAAACAGGTAAGAGATATTCAGAAGCTGCAAAGCTTGTTGAAAAGACAAAAACATATGACTTAGAAGAGGCTGTTGCACTCGTTAAGAAGACAGCTAGTGCAAAGTTTGATGAGACGATCGAAGCTCACTTCCGTTTGGGTGTTGATGGTCGTCATGCAGACCAGCAGGTTCGTGGTGCGGTTGTTCTTCCACACGGAACAGGTAAGACTGTAAAGGTTCTCGTATTTGCTAAGGGTAACAAGGTAGACGAGGCTCTTGCAGCAGGCGCTGATTACGCAGGTGGAGATGAGCTTGTACCAAAGATCCAGAACGAAGGTTGGTTGGATTTTGATGTTGTTGTTGCTACACCGGATATGATGGGTGTTGTTGGACGTCTTGGCCGTGTCCTTGGACCAAAGGGCTTGATGCCAAATCCAAAGGCTGGTACAGTTACGATGGACGTAACAAAGGCAATCAACGATATTAAGGCTGGTAAGATCGAGTACAGACTTGATAAGTCAAACATTATCCATGTGCCAATTGGAAAGGCTTCTTTCACAGAGGAGCAGTTAACAGACAACTTCCAGACTTTAATAGATGCAGTTGTTAAGGCTAAGCCGGCAGCAGCAAAGGGACAGTACATTAAGAGCTTGGTAGTAGCTTCTACAATGGGTCCTGGCGTAAAGCTGAATGTTACAAAGTACTAGGATTTAGCCATAACGAAGAAACGAGTGTGAATGGATTCCGATGCGGAGTGCAGACGCACTCTTTTTTTCTTGCTTTTCAAGCGTAATAATAGTAATATTAAAGTACTTGATACATCGAGAAAGTAATTTATTACCAAGGGGGTACAAACAATGGAAAAGGAACAGATTGTAACAAAACTTACGGAAGTGATTCATGATGTTTTGCCAGAATTGGATGATGTAGATATGCATGCAAACATGGTAAATGAATATGGTGTGAATTCCGTATCTTTAATTCGCCTGCTCGTAGCAGCAGAGAGCAAGTTTGATATTTCGTTTGATGATTATGAGCTTGCACTTAGTGATTACGATTCGTTCAGTGATATTGCAGCTTTGATAGCGGAAAAATTAGCATAAATGGGAGGAACAGTAAAATGGCAGACATGAAAAAATTACCGGTAACATATCCTATGATTACATCTTGGCAGTGGCACGCGACACTGTTTTCCATTCTTTCGGATGATGAGAATGCGAAGAAATGGATTTTTAGTAACTATATTCAGCTCCGTTGCTATAACATTCAGGAGATTTTTACAGGGGACGATATGCTTCTTGCGGATATGATGCCGGGAAGCAGTGCGTTGAAGCAGTGTCCATATCTGATGTTCTCCCTTCTTACGAAAGAGCAGATTCAGAGTTATTGTGGAAATATTATTGATTTTGTTATCAAGACGATTGATCTGAATGGTTATGTATATGGTGTATTTGATGAGGCGAAGATTCTGTGTGATGCAGATGTGGACTACAAATTCCCTCATGAGCTGTTTATCTATGGATACAACCGTGATGAAGAAGTATTCTATGTAGGAGATTTCACATTCCAGGATCATTATTCTTATAATACAGTCAGCTTCAAGGATCTGGAGCGTGGTTATGAGGTTATCACAGAACAGGATGACCATGTATTTAAGGATGATCATAAGGGTGGCCGTGGCCTGTATGTTGTTATGAAGAATACAGAGCATCCAATCTATGAGCTTGATATCGAATTAATTAAGCAGACAATCAGTGAGTATTTGAATTCACAGGATACGAAGGATCATTTCCGTATGCTTCGTAATCGTTTTGATGATACAACATTTGGTATTAAAGTGTATGATAAGGTGCTTGCACAGATTGATAAGCAGCTTCATGCGCAAGAACCTGATTTCGATGTCCGTGCATTGCATGTGATGTATGATCATAAAGTATTGATGTTAGAGCGAATCAAGTATCTGATGAATCATGGATACTTAAAGTACAATGAGGATACGATCAAAGAGTATGAGACAGTTGTACGTAATATGCTGACAGCCAGAAATCTGCTTGTTCGTATTTCTATCACAGGTGAGATTGAATCATCTGTAAGATTCAAGAAGTATTTGGATGCAGCGAAGGAAAAGGAAATCAGTATTCTGTTCCGTATCCTTGCAGAACTGGAAGATAAATAATATGGCGAAGATTCATGTGATTGTTCAAAAAGTGAATTGTGTATTGATAGAACAACATTTTGATGAATTGGTCGAACGCTTATACCCGGAACGAAAGTCCCGGGTATTGGCTTTTCGTAGGAAGGAACCGGCATATACATCAATTGTTGCAGGCTTGATGTTGCAGACTCTGATAGAACAAAAACTGGGGATAGCTCCGTGTGCACTGGTACTCGAAAAAAATGAAAATGGTAAGCCGATGGTGCAGGGGCATCCGGAGTTTTACTTTAATCTCTCTCATGCAGGTGATTATGTCGTGCTGGCATATGGAGATGTACCTTTGGGCGTTGATATTGAGCGAATTCGACCACAGAACCTGCACGTTGCAAAACGGTGCTACACAGATGCGGAATATGCGTATGTTGTGGAAGGACGGTCAAAGAATGAGGACTGTCAGAAAACCGCTGCGGAAATGCAGGAGAATATGTCAAGATTTTTTTATCTATGGACGATGAAGGAAGCGTATCTGAAACTCACGGGTGAAGGAATCAGTGTGCCGCTCAATTCGTTTGAGATTGATCCGGTACAGAAAGAGGTCAAGGGAACACCTTACCGGTATTATATGCAACGAAAGGACGATTATTGGGTTTCTGTCTGCGCTGGAGAAGGTTGTGAGATTGAGTATGATTACAGAGCAGACTATGAAATAGGAAGTTGATTTGAAAACTGGTCTGGAAAATTCGCGGAATTTACAGAAAGCTCTTGACAATCATTAAAAACTACGATAGAATATCATCTGTTGTGAGAAACAACACAGATGCGGTCGTAGCTCAGCTGGATAGAGCACTTGGCTACGGACCAAGGTGTCGGGAGTTCGAATCTTCTCGGCCGCATAAAAAAACTTCTTGAGAAATCAAGAAGTTTTTTTTATGCGTTCCTAAATTATAATAAAGGGCTCGCATTCTAAACCATAAAAAAGACGATCGAACCTCGACCGTCTTATAAACTGGGCTACCAGGATTCGAACCTGGAAAATGCTGGAGTCAGAGTCCAGTGCCTTACCATTTGGCGATAGCCCATCATTATGAAGTTTGAAGACTTTTTCGTGTCTCACAAGTTGGTATTATATTACATGTCTTGCTAAAATGCAAGACTTTTTTAAAAAAAATTTACAAAAAATTGAAACAGTATACATTTCCGCTTACTTGTCAGGAATTGGATAAATAATTGTTTGACAAACGGAAACAAATACTATATGATTGCATACGTTGAACGCTAGGAGAAAACAAAGATTTTTGCAAATCAATTGCGTAGTGAACAACTATTTGAAAGGAAGTAAGTATGAGCAGCGTAATATATGTGGTTCCGTGGGCCATTTGTGATACAGAAAGCATATATGTGAAAAAAGTCAAGGGCGACGACGTGCAGGTACCGGAGAAGGGCAGTGAGTTTAATTCGTGGTGTATTCGTAATGTGGTTGCAAGTCCGGATCGCAGAACAAAGGATACGTATGCGATTGTGGACGTATTCAATGGCTATAAGGATAAGATGAACGAAAAAGGTATGTCTGTCTTCTCTCTTACGAATTCACAGGATGTGTTGGAGAATCTGGGATTCCAGAAAGCAGATGAGAATGAGTCGGCATTTATCAAGAATAAGGTATTGAAGTTGAATAAGGACAAGAAAAAATAGACCACGTATAGTTGTGGTCTATTTTTCTAGAAAGCAGGAACAATGATAGAAATTGGAAAATGGAATGATTTAAAGGTAATCCGATCAAAGGATTTTGGAATATATCTTGGAGAAGAGGACAGTTCAACAGCGGAGACGGTTCTGCTTCCGAGAAAACAGGTGCCGGAGGGTGTAAAAGCAGGCGCATCCCTGCATGTTTTTATTTACCGTGATTCACAGGACCGGATTATCGCAACGACGAATACGCCGTTGATTACTGTGGGCGAAGTGAAAAAACTGCAGGTGAAGAGTGTGACAAGCCTTGGTGCATTTATGGATTGCGGACTGGAACGAGACGTGCTTCTTCCGTTTAAGGAGCAGACGGCGAAGGTGGAAGCTGGAAAGTTTTATCTCGTTAGGATGTATGTCGATAAATCCGGACGTCTGGCGGTGTCGATGAAAATTGGTAGGGAATTACAGCCAATTGAGGGCTACGAAGAAGGACAGGATTTTATTGGAACTGTGTATGAGTTTAAGAAGGATTTCGGCGCTTTTGTGGCAATTGATGACAAATATCCGGGACTGATTTATGCAAGTGAATTGTATGCACCTGTGCGTGTCGGCGATGAAGTGCATGGCAGAATCGTAAAGATTCGTCCGGATGGAAAAGCAGATCTTGCTCTGCGTAAGCTTGCGTATGCACAGATGGAAGAGGACAGTGAGATGGTATATGCAGTTATAAAGAGCTATAAAGGCGTTTTACCGTTTACAGATAAGGCAGATAAGGATATAATCAAGAAAGAGTTCGGACTCAGTAAGAACGCATTTAAGCGCGCCTGTGGACGTCTTTTAAAAGAAGGAAAGATCCGCATTACAGAGAAGACAATCGAGCTTGTTGATTAGATAACAGTTACAGGAGGTACTTGTATTATGAAGACAGTGATTCAGACACCAAAGGCACCGGCGGCAATCGGACCGTATTCACAGGCAATCACGGTGGGAGACATGATTTATACATCGGGGATGATTCCTATTATTCCGGAGACAGGCGAACTTGAGACAGGTGATGTCAAGGCACAGGCAAAGCAGGCAATCGGAAACTTGATTGCGTTGTTGGATGAGGCAGGAAGCGATGCGGATCACGTGGTAAAGACTACCGTATTTATTAAGGATATGAATGATTTTGCTGCAGTGAATGAAGTATATGCAACGTTTTTCGAGAAGGACTGCCCGGCACGTTCCTGTGTGGAGGTTGCAAGACTTCCGAAGGATGTGAAGATTGAAATTGAAGCAATCGCAATCAAAAAATAATATAATAGGAATATTGAACAGTAAAAACAAGTGAAAACGCTCGATTATGTTATTTTCTGCTTGCATAATTACACATGAGTGGTAAAATAAAGGGCAGATAATACGCATGAGGGAAAGGAAGTAATAGATCATGAGCAAAAATATTGATTGGTCTTCACTTGGCTTTGGCTATGTGCAGACGGACAAGCGTTTCGTATCAAACTATAAGAATGGTGCATGGGATGATGGTGTACTGACCGAGGATGCAACCGTTAATCTGAGTGAGTGTGCCGGAGTTCTTCAGTATGCACAGACATGTTTTGAAGGTTTGAAAGCATATACAACAGAGAAGGGACAGATTGTGATTTTCCGTCCTGACTTAAATGCATCCCGTATGGCAGATTCCTGCAAGCGTTTGGAGATGCCTGTATATCCGGAGGATAAGTGGGTTGATGCAGTTGTAAAGACAGTCGAGGCAAATATTGACTGGGTACCGCCTTATGGTTCCGGTGCAACGCTGTACATCCGTCCGTATATGTTCGGCAGCAATCCGGTTATCGGTGTAAAGCCTGCAGATGAGTATCAGTTCCGTGTATTCTGTACACCGGTTGGTCCATATTTTAAGGGCGGTGCAAAGCCAATCGTAATCCGTGTCAGCGATTATGATCGTGCAGCACCTCATGGAACAGGCCATATCAAGGCCGGACTGAACTATGCAATGAGCTTATATCCAATCGTTGATGCACATAATCAGGGATTTGCTGAGAATATGTATCTGGATGCTGCAACGCGTACAAAGGTAGAAGAAACAGGTGGAGCAAACTTCATCTTTATTACAAAGGATGGCACATTGGTAACACCAAAGTCAGACAGTATCCTTCCTTCTATCACGCGTCGTTCTCTGATGGTTGTTGCAGAGAAGTACCTTGGCATGAAGGTAGAACATAGAGAAGTTTACTTCGATGAGGTAAAGGATTTCGCAGAGTGTGGTTTGTGTGGTACGGCCGCAGTTATTTCTCCGGTTGGAAAGATTAACGATCATGGCAAGGAAATCTGCTTCCCAAGTGGTATGGATGAGATGGGACCATACATTAAGAAGCTGTATGATGCTCTGACAGGTATCCAGATGGGAAGAATCGAAGCACCGGAAGGCTGGATCAAGGTAATCAAATAATTTATGAATAAAAAAATATTAACCATCACAATCCCCTGCTATAATTCGCAGGACTATATGAAAAAGTGTGTCGATCACGCATTGATTGGTGGCGAACTCGTGGAGATATTGATCGTGGATGACGGCTCTACAGATGACACGGCGCAGATTGCAGATGCCTATGCAGAGAAGTACCCGACGATTGTAAAGGCAATTCATAAAGAAAATGGTGGGCATGGCGATGCGGTGAATACCGGTATCGCCCATGCAACCGGAGTTTATTTCAAGGTTGTTGACAGTGATGACTGGCTTGACAAAGAAGCCTACAAACAGGTGCTGAAGGTCTTAAAAAAGATTGTGGAAGATGAGAAGGATTTGGATGTCCTGCTCTCCAACTATATCTATGATAAGGTGGAACGTCGGAAGAAGCGTGTGATGCGTTATCACGGTGCTTTGCCGGAGAAACGGATTATCAGTTGGGAAGACAGCCGGATACGGTTCAACAAGTTTCAGTATGTACTGATGCACTCGGTCATTTACCGGACACAACTGTTGAAGGACTGTGGTTTGCAGCTTCCGAAGCATACATTTTACGTGGATAATCTCTATATATTTGAACCGATGGTCCATGTGAAGAAGCTGATGTACTTAAATGTTGACTTATATCATTATTATATTGGCAGAGAAGGACAGTCGGTCAATGAGAAGACGATGATGAAGCGGATTGATCAGCAGATGCTTGTCAACCGGACGCTGATTCAGTTTTTCAGTGAGAATCGAAAAGAACTCCCACCACAGATGTATCGATTTTTGTTCCAGTACTTAGATATGATGATGTGTGTTGCATCGAGTATCTGTGTTGTATCAAAGGACAAAGAGTTATATAAGAAGAAAAAAGAACTGTGGAAGTATCTGAAGGATACAGACGAAGAATTATACAAGGAACTTCGGACAACGTTGTTCGGTATCACGTTCAATCTGCACGGACCAACGGGCAGATGGTTTGCTAGAACCGGATATCGTGTATTCCAGAAGTTGTTTGGTTTTAATTAAAAGACAAATAAAAATTCCGAAGCTTGTTTATAACAGGCTTCGGAATTTTTGCTTTATCAAAAAAACTATGAAACGAACAGTTATTATATTTCTTCCTACTTTGTTCTTCCCCAGGGAATCACATAGACAATTGGATAGAGAATTGCTGCCAGCGCAAATGCACCGATGACATCCCACACCGAATGCTGTTTCAAAAACATCGTGGACAAGATAATCAGAATACCGATTATTGTTGCAATCACTTTGATCCATGATTTATCTTTTGTGCCTTTGCTCTTGTATAGGGCAACAAGACAGCCAAGTGTGTTAAATACGTGCAGACTAGGGAACACGTTCGTGCTTGTGTCTGTCTTATACAGCATCTTGACGAGTCGTGCGCACAGGTTATTGTTGTAGGAGATATCCTGCCGCAGATCCAGACCATTGTGCCAGATCGTGCATATGATCAGGAAGATCGTCATGCCACTGAACAGATACGCACAACACTGGTAATATTCTTTCTTGGAGTAGAAAAATTCGTATCCGACAATTGCCGGAACAAACAAAAACCACATAAAATAGGGGATAATAAAATATTCGCAGAACGGAATCTTATAATCAACCGGCATCGATACGAGATGAAACTCTGTGGTTACTGTTTTCTCCAGCCACATAAACCATGGCATATAAATTACAATGTATAACAGTGTCCATATATGATTATACTTTTTCAAAAACGTAGGACTTTTTTTATTCATACGGTCCGGATACCCTTTCTTTTGTGTTGCATAGAAAACCGAAAGGATATCCAGCCGGTGAATTCACATGCATTTTAACTGCCGCTTTCAAATGTAGACAAATGGTAGTATATCATGCTTCTTCGGAATGTGCAATCGCAGCACCGACAAATCCTAAGAATAATGGATGTGCCTTGTTTGGACGGCTCTTAAACTCCGGATGTGCCTGTGTTCCGATGAACCAAGGGTGATCCGGAAGTTCAATCATTTCTACGATATGTCCGTCCGGAGACAAACCGGACAGGAGCATGCCGTGATCAGTAAGAACCTTTCTGTAATCGTTGTTTACTTCATAGCGATGTCTGTGACGCTCGTTGATGTGATCGGTGCCATATAATTGGTATGCTTTGGAACTCTTATCGAGTACACAAGGATAAGAACCAAGTCGTAATGTTCCTCCTAAGTCTGTGACACCATTCTGGTCAGGCATGATATGGATGACCTGATGGCTGGAACTAGGGTTGAACTCGGAGCTGTTCGCATCCGGATAGCCGACAACATTTCTTACGAATTCCACGATGGTAAGCTGCATACCAAGACATAAGCCAAGGTAAGGGATTTTGTTTTCCCGTGCATAGGTGATTGCTTCGATCATACCTTCGATACCACGGTCGCCGAAACCGCCCGGTACTAAGATGCCGGATACATCACCTAAGATCTCTGCAACATTTTCCTTTGTTACAAGCTCAGAATCGACCCATTTGATCTCAACATCCGCACGATGAGCTACACCGGCATGTTTCAGGGATTCTACGACAGAGATGTAAGCGTCGTGCAGACTGACATATTTTCCAACCAAAGCAACGCGTACCTTCTTCTGTGGATGCTTCCAGTTGTCAACCATGGCGATCCAGTCATCAAGATCCGGTGCCGGGCATGGAATGTGGAGACATTTGCAGGCTGCATCAGCAAGCTTCTCGTGCTCCATAGCAAGGACCACTTCGTATAATACATCCACGTCCAGATTCTGGATGACACATTCGCTTGGAACGTTACAGAAGCTGGCAATCTTATCTTTAATTGCTTTGTCTAACGGAAGATCGGAACGGCAGACTAAGATATCTGGCTGGATACCAAGCGACTGACATGTCTTTACGCTTGCCTGTGTCGGCTTTGTCTTCAGTTCGCCGGATGATTTTAAGTAAGGAATCAGTGTGACGTGGATCATGATACAATTTTCATGTCCGACATCCAACTGAAACTGACGGATGGCTTCCATGTACGGTTGGCTCTCGATATCGCCGACAGTACCGCCAACTTCGATGATCGCAATCTCATCGTCTTTTGCATCTGGATTGCGATAGAAACGATCTTTGATTTCGTTTGTAATATGCGGAATGATCTGAACGGTATGACCGCCGAAGTCACCACGACGCTCCTTGTTCAGAATGCTCCAGTAAACCTTTCCGGTTGTCACGTTGGAACCCTTGTTCAGACTCTCGTCGATAAAACGCTCGTAGTGTCCAAGATCCAAATCGGTTTCTGCACCGTCATCTGTTACAAATACCTCGCCATGCTGAATCGGATTCATAGTTCCCGGATCCATGTTGACATATGGATCAAATTTTTGGCTGATTACCTTGTAGCCGCGCGCCTTCAACAGGCGTCCAAGTGATGCCGCGGTAATTCCCTTACCAAGCCCGGATACAACGCCGCCGGTGACAAAAATGTACTTTACTGCCATAGCTCATTCCTCTTTCTGTTTGATTTTTATATTTTTATTCTATTTGCTTAAGAAAAATTCAAAAATTATTATAAACGAAAAGGAAAACGAAGTCAATTACAAATGATTAGAATAAAACATAAGCTGAAAGACACGGTTATCCTTTTTATCCTGCCGGAATAGATATTTGCCGGATTTGCCCATTTTGCGGTAGGCTTTCACGTCCTGATACTTTGTCAGAATATGTAAAAACTGCTTTTTTTCTTCGGGAACATTGTAGATTCGTTCAAATGCTTTTGCCTGTCTGGAGATATGTCCGCCGTTCGTACGGCTCTGCTTTAAGCGGCGGAAGAATCTGGAACAGCCGGAAGGGGATGCTGCACCGAGTGCATTTCCTGCGTGCTGGCGGTATTTGTAATGGGCGGCGCTGTCGTAGTATACTTCGCCGAAACAGGACGCAACAAGATAGAGCCACCAGTCGTGCATATAGATATCCCGCGGCATGCTGATCCGGATATAAGACATAAGCGCCTGATTAAATACGATGCCGGCACCGCGCGCGATGTTTTCAATCAATGCATTCCGAAAGTCTGGTATTAATTCCTTGCCAATTGTCTGCATGGATTCCGGAAATGGATTTAAAGCGTCATCGGTATTCCATGCATTACAACAGTAGAGAAGCGGTGTGGCAAATGAACGGATCAGGGAATCGTTCTTCTTTTTTTTCGGGGATTTTGCCTTGCGCATCTGTTCGAGTTTCTGACAGGCGGTAGAAAGCTTGTCCTCGTCCCAAACATCATCCTGATCGGAGAGGGCATAGAAGTCTGCATCCGGGTCAGATAATTCAAACAGACGGAAAAAAGAAGCGACAACGCCACAGTTTTCGCCACATAGATATTGAATATTTTCGTGGAGTGCGGCATAGGCACGCAAGATATCCACGGTGCCATCGGAAGAGCCGTCATCACGGACAAACAGCTTTACGGTCACATTTTTTTGATTCAAGATACTGTCTAATTGTTCTTTTAAGTAAGTTTCACCATTGTAAGTAGATAGCAGAACCTGAACTGTATACATAATAAACTCCTTATGATTCATAAAACTTCAATTTCCATAAAATGGGATTACACGGATAGATCCGTGTAGATTTGTGCCATCAATTGATGCACGAGCGCGATATCAAAGTATTTTTTGCACATCGCCTGATTTTCGGCTCCGAGCGTATGCGCCAGATTGGGATCACGCAGGATTTCATCTATTTTTTCTGCATAGCGGTCGACTGCTTTCGGTGGAAGCAGGTAGTGCTTGCTGCGGGTGTGCGGCTCAGCGGCTAATAAGTCTCGGTCACCGCGTATATCCGAGGCGATGATCGGAAGTCCGGCCGCCATCGCCTGCATGACAGCGACAGACAGTCCTTCCTGAAAACTTGTAAACAAAAACAAATCGGCACATCGGTATAGATCAAGTACATCTGTATGATAGCCGGGGAAAAACACACGGTCACGCACGCCGAGCTCTTCCGCAAGCTGGGAAAGGGAATCCATAAGCGTGCCTTTGCCACAGATGACAAGGATCGTATCTGTATGATTTGAGGCTGCGAAAGCGCGAATTGCGGTCGCCACATTTTTCCGTGGAATCAGCTCTGCGACGGTCAGAATGATCCGTTTGCCGGATGGCAGACCGAACCGGCGACAGACCTCTTGTTTGTCGACCTGAATGGATGCAATCGCATCGGTATCCACACCAACCCCCGGTACATAGTGTACATTTGGGTGATGAAATTTCTGGCGGGCAGCCTGATAATCTTCCTGATTCAATGTGATCAGGCAGTCTGTGATATGTGACAGCTTTTTTTCAACATTATAGTAGATGAGATAATTCTTGAGCCCGGCGCCATGGTAAAAATGAAATCCATGCACAAAGTAGATTACCTTTGTACCATCCTGACCGCGGAATTTCTTAGCTGCCAGACGTCCGACAACACCGCCAAACGGTGTCTGTGTATGAACGATCTGACAGGGATGATTTCGCATATAGCGTTTCAGAATCCGGATTGATTTGAATGCCTTCCCAAGTTCTGTCACCTTTCGCGGAATTGGCAGGTCGATAATCTCAATGTCCTGTTCGGCAAGCTCACTGGAAAACGCATGGATGCGTTCAGCTGTGCTGGAATTCCCTTCCTGAAAATTCGCAGCGACCGAGAGGGTGTATCCCATCTCCTGTAAGATGCGGATGTTGTCTTTATTAAAATGGTCAATCATTGATGCAGAATTTGCAATCAACAAAGCATGTTTTTCCATATAATTCCCTGCTTATATCTCTTCGTGTTTGTGCTTCGATATGAAAAATACACGGTGGTATTTTCCTATATACAAAATAAATTATACTATAAAACACTATGCAAAACAATGTGCGTACTATGAATAATGTATAAAATAACTATTTTGAAACAGAAAAAATATGATATACTTCTAGATTGGATTCAATATAGAAAAACGCGGGAGATAGAGTGGTATGAAATTTGCACACATTGCGGACGTTCATCTTGGGACGAGAAAGAAAACGCCATATTTATATGATGGCTTTTTGAATTTTGTTGACTATATGGAATTACATCCGGTCGATATGATCTTTATCACGGGAGATCTGTTTGACCATGTACCGACGCAGGAGGATGTACTTTTTGTGGATACGGAACTTGCCCGGCTTGACAAGACAGATATCGTCTATGTAACCGGGAATCGTGATTATCTGGGGCAGGACAGTGTGCTGTGGAATTATGAGTTTGTTTCGCGGCTGTATCTGCTTAATTGTGAGGAGATTCACAATCATGTGCCGGAGGCGGAACGTGCAGTGCGAAATTCTTATGCGGAAGGTATTCTGGATAGTCTGCATTTTCCGAAATATAACGTGGATGTCTATGGAATCTGTCAATACGGACCATACAATGAGCGAAATGATTTTGACAGCGTATATGCGAGAAATCTGCGAGCCATCAATATCTTCCTCGGACATGGAGGAAGTGAGCGTGTATGTCCGTTTGATGTGGAGGATTTTGGCGGAAAAAATTTCAACTATGTGGGATTGGGTCATAAACACCAGCATCTGGAATTTGAAAAACAGCACGTGTATTATCCCGGAAGTCTGGAACCGGTCACGGAGGACGAAACGGGCGAACATGGATTTATCTATGGCTATATAGATAGGCAGCTCATAAGTGTGAAGTTTGTTCCGATTGCCATGCGGCGGTTCGAGGAGAAAAAAGAAGAATCTCCGGCGTTTGATTATGAATTGCTGCAGGAATTGAATCGAGAAAATGCTTTTGGTAGACGAATGTCCGCATTTGACCGGATACAGACGGAACAGACACTGGCGGCGAAGAAAAAATATGCAGACGGCATGCTGAAGGAACTGCAGGCGCTGACGGGACGATCAGCATTGGTTACATATACACCAACGCAGGTGTCAGAGGCGTGGGCGGAGCAACAGGCAAAATTAAAGACGGAGCTTCAGAAACTGCAACAGGAAATTGTCCGGAGTGAACAGGAACAGGCCGAACTTTCCGATAAGCTTCTGGCATGTCCGGATCAGACCGGTACAACCAATGTCCTGCATGCAGATATCGGAAAGCTGCAGTTTGATTTGTCAAAGCTGGAATTTGAGGATCGACAGGTCGATAAAAAATACAGTCGTCGAAGACTGGGGGTTGTCTTGTGGATTGATACACCACTTGCGGTTGTATTGTCTTTGCTTGTGACAGTGGGGACGGTGGATGTGTTTTTCATGCAGGCGTGGAATGCGTGGTGGCGTCTGGTAACCAGTCTGGTCGGATTTGAAATTGCGTTGACGTTTTTAGGATTTTGCCTGTACAATCTGACGAAAGGTCTTCGTAAGAAATGGTTCGGAACCGAGATTCCGGTGGAGACGCACGCGCGATTGCAAAGCGAGATTCGTCTTCTGGAGCGGCAGATTCATGACCGGCAGTTAGAGGAAAGTTCACGGTTTTTGGATCAGAAAAATTATGATGAGAACAGCCGGAGAATGAAAGAAGAACAAAAGCATTATCAGCAGTTGTTAGAACAGTCCGAAGTGATTTTGCTCATTCTCGAACAGAAAGAATAGAGAAAAAGGAGCTGACGCACATGTATCGTGCGCCGGCTCTTTTTTTGTACCTGCGGTTATTTGGACTCTATCGAGCGGTATTCCAGAAGAATCCATGCATTGCTATAGGAATCCACAATTCCGTTTGCCGTGTCTGCATCCAAGGATTCACGTGTGCCGGAAGCTGGGTCTGCCTGATACCAGTTTATCTCCGTCTCGCTTGTCGCTTCGGAGATGATGGTCTGGATATTCTGAAGTGTACCGCCCGTGATCGTGTAATAGTCATATTCAAACTCAGCAGCACTGTTGGAACCCATAGCAGAGATGAAATAGACATTATCTTCCTCCATGTATCCAACGTTCAACAGACTCCGATCCTGTGCTGCGATAAGCTTTGTTGGGGTTGTGCCATCGTAAGTCCATACCTCATAGACCGATTTGCCGGAGGTGTCTGTCGGATCTCCGATGATCAGCTCGTCATATCCGTCGTGATCCATATCGATGAGCGCCGCGCCGATATTGTCAAAGGAAGCGACACCGGCATCGGTGTTTGTGATCAGAGGACAGATGTCCTGCTCCATGCATGTACCGTAATCCCATTTTTCTGTGACAGCCGTCCGGTATTTATCCAGAACGTCTTTGTATACGTCTATGCTGCTTTCCGCTTGGGATGCCTCGGTTGTTTCTTCCGTGCCGACAGCGGTTGTTTCTTCCGTGTCTTGTGTATCTGCGGCGGTGGTTACCTGTGTATCGGTTGTCTGTGTGCTGGCTGCCTGCGTGGTATTTGCTGTATCCGTTTTATCCGTACCGCATCCGGAAATGGCACATGCGTTTAGTGCAGCAAGCAATGTGAGCACTGCGATTTTTTTCTTCATATCAAGTTCTCCTTTCGTTTAACTATTCATCATAAAAGTAGCACAGCTGTTTCCAAATAGCAAGAAAAAAGTGAAGAATCAAAAGAAGACTTTTTTCGACAGAAAATTTGTGCTACACTTTATGGGGAAAATCATTGTACCGGTGGAGGAAAGGGTGCATGTTTAATAGAACATCTTTACATATTGCCATGCTTGTATGGGGCTGTATCTTCTCTCTGATCGCGGCACTCTGCATGTTCATGAGCAAAAATTTTGACAAAGAAAAACGCAGATGGATGATTGCCATGCAGCTAGTCTGCGCGGTGCTTTTGCTGTGCGATTCGCTTGCATGGGGATATCGCGGTGTGGCAGGAGCCAGTGCATATCTGGTGCTTTACTTCAGCAATTTTTCTGTCTTTGCTTTGAGTGATGTACTGCTCGGATTGTACCATGGGTATCTGTGCTGCTGTCTGTTTCGGCATGGAAAAAAGGGCGACATAAAAAAGCCGGTTTACCGGGTTATGGCGGGATACGCGATACCGGCAGTGGCTGTGCTGCTTGTCGTAATCTCCCAGTTTACGCATTGGTACTATTATTTTGATGCGGATAATTTTTATCATCGGAGCACAGGGTATATTGTGTCGCTGATTCTGCCGATGCTGGGAATGCTGGTGGATGTGTCCCTGCTACTGCAATACCGGAAGCGGTTGGAACGGCTGATGTTCCGCGCATTGATCTCGTATATTGTGCTTCCGTTTCTGGCAACGGTTGCACTTGCCTTTTACTATGGTATCTCCCTTTCCAATCTGGCGATTTTTATATCCATGATTCTCATGTTCGTGGCGTCCATGATGGAGCAAAATGAGAATCTGGCACGAAAGGAAAAAGAAGCGGCAGATATGCGGATCTCCGTGATGATGTCGCAGATCGCACCGCATTTCATCTATAATACGTTAAATTCTATTGCCGGATTGTGCGAGAGTAATCCGGCAGAAGCCAAAGAGACGACGCTTGCGTTCTCCGAATATCTGCGTGGAAATCTGAATGCACTGAGTGAAACCGACTTGATTCCGTTTGGACGCGAGCTTGCCCATGTGAAATATTATCTGGCGATAGAGCAAAAACGGTTTGGCACGCGCGTAAAGGTGTGCTATGATATCCGGGAACAGGATTTTCTGCTCCCGGCGCTCACGTTGCAGCCGGTTGTGGAAAATGCGGTCAAGCATGGACTCTGCAAGAAAAAAGGTGGCGGAACCGTGACGATCCGCACAGAACGACTGGATGATCGGATATGCCTGACAGTCGCGGATGACGGAGCCGGGTTCGATGAAACGTAGCTGACAAAGCACGAAGACGAGAAGGTGCATGTCGGACTTGCCAATGTTCGGTCGCGTCTGCGGGATATGTGTGATGGAGAGCTTCGGATCGAAAGTGCAAAGGGTGTTGGAACGACAGTCCGGATTCTGATTCCGGAGGGAAACGTGTGAGGGACAAACGATGAAGATATTAGCGGCAGATGATGAAGAATTGGGATACAGGCAGTTGGTAACGGCGATACAGGAAGCTGTGCCGGATGCGGAGCTAAAGGCATATCAGGATCCGGAGGAGCTTTTGATCTATGCGAAGGAGCATCCGTGTGACGTTGCATTTCTGGATGTGGAGATGGGATATCTGTCCGGTGTGGATGTTGCCCGGCAGCTGAAAACATGGTATCCAAAGGTAAATATCATATTTGTAACCGGATATAGTCAATATATGGAGGATGCGATCAAGCTTCGGACGAGTGGATATGTTGCCAAGCCGGTGACGACGGAGAAGATCCGGGAGGAGCTGGCGAACCTGCGCAATCCCATCGAGGAGTTCCAAAGAGATGTACTGGTGGCACGCTGCTTTGGTACATTTGATGTATTTGTAAACGGAAAAAGCCTGAAGTTTGAACGGAGCAAAACCAAAGAGATGCTTGCGTATCTGATCGACCGGAGGGGAAGCTCCGTGACGTCCGGGGAGCTTCGCGCAGTGCTCTGGGAGGATGTGGAAACGGACGAGAAAACGGGTGTCTATCTGCAAAAGCTGAAGCGGGATCTGCTCAATACGCTGAAAGATGTTGGGATGGAGCAGGTGTTTGTGACCGGATGGAATAAGTATGCGGTGGATCCATCCAAGATCAGCTGCGATTATTATGATTATCTGGACGGAAAACCGGAAGGCATACGGGCGTATAACGGTGAGTATATGTCGCAGTATGACTGGCGGGATATCGCGGATATCGGTTGATAGTACAAAAATTGACGTAAGATCGCAAGTGATCGGATGTCAAATATTCAGTTGAAAAGATAATTACTGAGACAGGAGCTATCGGTTCGCATGGAATATCATGGGAATTGATAGCTCCTTTTTTATGAATTTATTGCCTTTTATAACGAAAATATTTCGTTTGTCATATTTTTGTCATATTTGGACTGGTATACTTATAGCTATAGTATGCAGATAAAGGGGATGATTATGCTTGAAGATAATTGTATATGATGACAACTGGTGGACACGGCAGAAGATGGCACATGTCATCCGTGAGACGACCAAGGGTGCTGAGGTACATGTATTCAAAGACACGCAGGCAGCACTTGATTATGTGGCGGCACAGCAGCCGGAGGTTGCCTTTATCAGCACGGAGAATGAAGACGGCAGAGGATATTTTCTGATCAAACGGATGAAATATCTGTCTCCGCGGACAAACGTGATCGCGGTTGCGAATGAGTACCGGTATCTGAAAGAGCTGACCGAGCTTCGGGTGAGTGGCTATGTGACTGAGAAGTTCACGCGGGAAGCGGTCAACGAGGAGATGGAAAACCTGCGGTATGCAGTGTGAGAGATGGTTTACAAAGGATGGAGGATATAGATACATGATAAGAAAAAGCAAACTATGGAAGAAAATGATTACCGGAATTATGTCGGCAGCGGTGATGCTTACATCGGTGCAGGGATTTTCAGGCTCGACAGCGGTTGTACATGCGGCAGGGGCTGCGCAGTATCAGCCGATGACAATCGCATCCGGCTTTAATGCAGATGTATTTTATGATGCCGGAGAAACCTTTTCAGAGACGGATTCTGCGGAATCCAGTACCAAGGTGAATGAAAATAAGGCATGTTTTTATACAGAGGCGTCCGGCGTTGACGAAAGTGGTGGATTTCCGGCAGATGGTATTATTGCGGATGAGTTGGGGGATTTTAATGGCCTTACATGGAAACTCAATAGTTATCAGGCAGCCAATGCATTGCGTATGGCTCCGGGAGAGAATGGAACCATAACATTTTCTACGATTGGCTGCTATCAGAAGTTATATTTTCTGGTAACGGCAGGCGGTGTCGGAGTCGGGAGCAATGCAGCGATGAATGTAACGGTAGCTTATACAGATGGATCTTCGACCAACCAGACATTCGTGGTACGTGACTGGTATGATTCAGCCAATAGTGTAACGTCCCAGTATATGCGGACATATACAGGGGATGCGACAGATGGCGATACGAACGGTGGACCGTATCTGACACGGTGTGCGATGGATATCAATACAACCAAATTAATTCGGGATATTCGGATTTCAAATAGTGTCAATAATACTGGGGTTTATGTGTGCGTTTACGCGGTAACCGGACTGGGAGCAGCCATTGCATCTCCGGATCCAATAGCATCCGGTGTAAGTGCAGATGGATTTACAATTTCATGGAATGCGGTTGAGGATGCAGCATCTTACCGTGTCGATGTTGCAACCGACGAAGATTTTACCAATATGGTTGGTGAGTATAATAACTATACTGTAACCGGTACTTCGATTGTACTTTCCGGATTGGAATCATATACAGAATATTATTACCGGGTACGTGCGGTAAATGGTGATGGAGGACAGAGTATCAGTTCTGCGACAAAGTCGGTGGAAACGACAGAGCATGAACATAGCTGGAGTATAAGTGTCGATGGGGAAAATCCTGCGGTTGCAAATGCTGTATGTACGTATGACGGCGTTTTCTGCAAGTATAGGACATCCCCTGCAACTCTGACACTGAATGCGGAAGATATGGTATATACGGGAAAGGAATATAATAAAGCGGGCGTATCTGGCAATCTGAAAAAAGTTACCGGCGCTGTGTTATCTTATACATATTATCCGAAAACATCGGAAAATGCTTCGGATGATCTGAAAGGAACTGCACTTGAGATGACACCAAGCAATGTAGGTGATTACTGGGCGGTCTGTAATATTACTGTTGGAGAGAAAAGTGCGCAGGTCGTAGATGCGTTTGCCATTACGAAAGCAACACCGAAGGTAAGTGTAGCTGGACGGAACGGATTGGAATATAACGGTGATCCGCAGAAGCTGGTTAGAGCCAATACAAACGGAGGAACCATCTATTACAGGGTAGGAACGGATGGTGCGTGGAGTACAGATATTCCGACAGCCGTAGATGCGTCGCAGGAGAATGCATCCTATAAGGTGTATTATTATGTGACTGGTGATGCCAACTATGAGGGGCTTGGATCGGAAGAGAATCCAGCAGGCTTTGTGGAGGTATCTATAGAAAAAGCAAGAAACTATGTAACTGAAGAACCGGTGTATGAAGCAACCTATGCAGAGGGAACAACATATACGGCGAAGGTAACCACGAATGTTCCGGGTGCTAAAATTGAGTATAGTGAGAAGCCGGACGGTCCATATCGGACAGAACCGTATTCGTATGGGGATGTAGGGTATTATGCAACATATTACCGGGTTTCTGTAGATGGCAATTCCAATTATGCGACAGTGACCGGACATCTGACGACGTATATTCGTGGGAAAGATTTTGCGGATGGAGACGTGCAGGTTACGGATTATGAAGGCGTATATGACGGGAAAGAACATACAATTACAATAGAAACCAAAGGTACGGCAGAGGGAGCAATGGTTGAGTATTGGGTAAGCGAGCCGTCAAGTAATCCGTGGGAGGAATCTGGAAAATACAGTACAACACCGGTTACATATAAGGATGTAACAAAATCAGAATCCTATTATGGTGGTGATTATGAGACCGTGCGTTATCGGGTATCAAAGAAGGGATATAATCCGGTACAGGCCTATGCGCGAGTAAAGATTACGCCAAAACCAGTAATGGCTGTTGTGACTGCCGAAGATAAGCAATATGATGGAACGACAGATGCTGTGCTGCATGCAACGGTGGATACCGGGGTGGAAGGCGAGACGCTGAATATTTCCGGAGTAACGGGAAGCTTTGAGAATTCGGATGTCGGAGCAGATAAGGCGGTCACGATGAATGCGGGATCAGTAAATGTGACGGATTCCGAAAATGCAAAGGCTTCGAATTATACGGTGACAGTTCCTTCGGATACAACTGTTACTGCATCAATTACACCGCGTGTTGTGAAACTTGATTGGGAAAAAGAACCATTTTATTTTGATGGACAGCCGCATACAATTAAGGCGAAGGTAACGAATGCGGTAGAGGGTGATACTGTAGAACTGAATTATGAGGACAATCAGAAGACAGAGGTAGGCAGGTACACTGCAAAGGTAACAGGTGTATTAAATGCAAATTATACATTAGAGGGTGCAGAGAATACAACGCATGAGTGGAATATCCAGACCTATGACGCGGATGTATCTGTATTGCCGGATATCGCGGGGCAGGATGGCTGGAGCAATGGAACTGTGAAATTACAGGCAGAGGGCTATCAGATATCAAAAGATGGAAGCACATGGTCCGATTGCATTGAGTGCTCAGAAGAAGGCGAGCATACGATTGGGTATTATCTGAAAGAGATAGAACATGGGTATGTCACACCGTTAAAGACACAGGTGGTAAAGATTGATAAAACGGCTCCGGCGGGTGAGATTAAGCTGGGAGAGTCAGACGGAGCGTATGTGTTTGCGGATAAAGCGGAGGTAACAATCTCGGCACAGGACGCAAACAGCGGTATTACGGATAACGGCGTGGAATATTTGGTTGTGCCAAAGGGCGAGATAGTAACCAAGGATAGTGAAGGGTGGAAATCCGGAACAACCGTAACAATGACGGGAAGTCAGAAGTCCGATATCTATGCAAGATTGACCGATAAGGCTGGAAATGTAACCGTAATCGGTCCGAAATCGGTAGTTATCTATACGGAAGCAACCGAAAAATCGGAAGTGGAATACAAGCGTCAGACAACGGCGGATCTTGAGACGGGAATTCAGGTGAACGGAAATGAAATTGCATCGATTACAAATGGAGGTATAGCACTTTCCGCAGATGATTATGCGATAAAAAAAGGAATGCTTGTTCTGAAAAATTCATATCTACAGACTCTTGTGGTTGGAACGCATACGCTGAAGATATCGTATCGCCCGGTGGAAGAATCGGATGCGCAGACGACGGCAAAGGATTCAACTATAACATTGACTGTAACACGGGAGAAAGGACAGGTAACCGGACTTTCGGTGAAGTCAAAGGAGTATGATGGAAAACCAATTACAGCACCTGTATTTGAAACTACGAATGATAGGGGAGCACATGATGCGAATGTGACGGTTGAGTATAAGCAGAAAGATGCAGAAGATGCCGTATATACAAAGTCAGCTCCAAAGGATGCAGGCGAATATGTTGTACGTGTAACAGTGGCAGAAGATGAAAATTATGCTAAGGCAGCAGCAACCGCCGAATTTACAATCACTCCAAAGAGTGTAACGATAAAGGCAGAGGATGCAGAAAAGCATGTTGGAATGAAGGATCCGGAGTACACGTATACGGTAGAAACGCTGGTAGATGGAGATTCACTCTCGACAGTGACAATATCCCGAACATCGGGAGAAAAGGTTGGAGAATATGTACTTACGCCAAGTCTGGATGCAGCATTGAATCCAAACTATATAGTGAAGTATGAGAACGGAACCTTGACAATCGAGGATCATGACTGGTCTGATACGTGGGTTGTAACGCAGGAAGCGACGGAATCTACAGAGGGTGAACAGGAAAAGACTTGTAAAGTAGAAGGCTGTGGTCAGAAAAAGTATGAGAAGCTTCCGGTTTTAGGCGCTGCCATAGATCCGAATGAAGGAAAACTGGAAAAGGCTGCACAGGTTACGCCGGGTTCGCCGATTCGTAAAGCAACTCTGGATAATAAAGCTTCTGAGCTTTTGAACGCAGAGGGAATCTTTACAGAGGAAGAAAAAGTGGAACTGGAAAACGGATCAAAGGCAAATGTATGGCTGGAAATATCAGAATTGGATTCGGAAAGTCTTTCACCGGAGGAAAAGGAACTGTTAGCAAAAGAAGCAGAGAAATTCGCAGGAAGCGATGCGGATATAACGTTCTTTAATGCGGATTTGTATAAGCAGGTGGACAATCGTGCAAGAACGCAGATTCATGAGCCGCAGACAGATATCCGTGTTACCTTCAAGATTCCGGACCGGCTGAGAAATAAGAATGCATCTGTAATTCGGGAATATAAAATTCTCCGTCTGCATAACGGAAAGGTCACTATAATCGACGGTGTACTGGATGAGAGTAGCTGGGAATATTCGTTTGTAACAAATGAATTTTCAACCTATGCGATTATATATAAGGATTCTGCAAAGCAGATTACGCCGGAAACGACAACAACAGAGAATCCAACAACGGAAGCACCGGGTGTGACGACGGAGTCACCGACTTCGGAAACCTTGGTAGTGACAACGGAAGCACAGGCAAATGGAACAACAAATGACAAGACCGGAGTAAATACAAATGCAGCGAAAACCGGCGATTCCTTTGACCCGGTTATCTGGCTTGCGGTGATGGGGGCAGCACTTCTGGCAATTCTCGGACTGTTGAATAAGCGGTATAAGGATTGCAGAGAAGATGGTAATCTCAAGAAATAATAGGCGCGTATAAGCAATTGAAGAATTATAAGTGCAAAGCAAAAAACTCTCATCCGTGTTGAGCGGATGGGAGTTTTGTATTATAATGCGGGTATGGAATTACAGAAATTATACAGCAAGGTGCGGCAGGCAGTGGATGCTTACCAGATGATCGAAGAGGGCGACAAGATTGCAATCGGTATCTCTGGCGGGAAGGACAGTCTGACACTCCTGTATGCACTGGCTGGAATGCGAAAATTTTATCCGAAGAAATATGATGTGGCAGCGATCACAGTTGATACCGGCGTAGGGAATATGGATTTCTCTAAGGTGAAAGAACTGTGCGAGTCGTTGAATGTTCCATATGAAATCATCCCGACGCAGATATTTCCAATACTGATGGAGCGGCAGGAGAAGCGGATGTGTCCGCTCTGTGCGAAGCTGCGGAAGGGCGCATTTAATGAGGCCGCACTCCGAATGGGATGCAACAAGATTGCATATGCGCATCACAAGGATGACGTTGTGGAAACATTTCTGATGTCACAGGTATTAGAAGGCAGGGTGCATACATTCTCGCCGGTGACACATCTCGATGGCACAGAGCTGGATCTGATCCGGCCGCTTGTGTATGTGACGGAGGCGGAGGTACGTGGATTTATGCGACGGTATCAGCTTCCGGTGGTAAAGAACTTATGCCCGGTGGATGGTGCGACAAAGCGGGAGGCTGCAAAGCAGATGTTAGCGCGGATAGAGGAGGAATTTCCGAAGGCGAAGAGCCGGATGTTTGCGGCGATTCAGCGTGCTCATATTGATGGATGGTAAAATAATGCCTGCTTCTATCGAATTTTGAATTGATTTTTCGGGGCATCTGTGCTATCATGTCAAATGTTGGATTTATCTCCAATTTATCGGTGCGTGGCTCAGCTTGGTAGAGCGCTGCGTTCGGGACGCAGAGGTCGTGGGTTCGAATCCCGTCGCACCGATTTTTTTGTACCCATTTTTAGGAGGAAAGGAGGAACCCGCATGAAATTATTACTTGCAGAAGATGAAGTAGATATGTCCGAGGCGTTGGTCGACATTCTCACCTATCACAAGTATACGGTGGATGCTGTATTTGATGGGGAAGAAGCACTTGATTATGCAACGATCGGTGAATACGATGGCATCATATTGGATATTATGATGCCGAAGATGAGTGGATTAGAGGTGCTGCAGAAGCTGCGGAGCCGCGGTGACCGGACACCGGTGCTGCTGCTTACGGCAAAGGCAGAGGTTGAAGACCGGATTGCAGGGCTGGATATGGGAGCCGACGATTATCTTCCGAAACCGTTTGCGATGGGCGAGCTGCTTGCACGTATCCGGGCAATGCTCCGGCGTAAGGAAGAGTTCACACCGGACATTGTGAAATGCGGCGATCTGTCGCTCAACATGCACACGTATGAATTAAGCGGGAATGGACAGTCGTTTGTATTGCCGAAGCTGGAATATCAGTTGATGGAAGTCTTTATGCTCAATCAGGGCATTTATATGTCGACGGAAAGCCTGTTAGAGAAAGTATGGGGCTTTGACACGGATGCCGAGGTTGGCGTAGTCTGGGTGTACATATCGTATCTGCGGAAACGGTTGCAGGCGTTAAATGTACATGTGGAGATTCAGGCAAAACGGGGAATTGGATATCGGCTTGTAGAGGTGGAATAAATTGGTTAAGACGTTACAGAAGAAGTTCATAATTACAGCGATGATTGCAATCACTGTGCTGCTCGTTGTGACGCTTGGCGCGGTCAACGTATTTAATATCAGCCGACTTCGAAATGAGATGAATAACACGCTTACCATGCTGGTCGAAAATGATGGAATGCGACCGGGGGATAACGCAGGCAATCCGCAGCTTGCAACGGTGACAGATGGAATGCCGGAGCCACCGGTGACAGGCGGGGCAGATCAGAACCAGATGGAATTGCCAGTACCAGAGACTGGGGCGACAGACAATCAGCCAGAACCACCAGAAGCAAAGGATGACAAACGTCCGAATCTCTTTAATCCAGAGATCAGCGAGGACATGGCGATGGCAGCACGATATTTCCTTGTGCGGTTTGACATGGATGGGAAGATCGTCTATACGGATGTAAATAACATTTCCTCCGTGGACGAAGAGACAGCCAATGCATATGCGAGTGAAGTTTATGCATCTGGAAAGACCTCTGGCAAGAAGGAAGAGTTTCGTTACAGAGTGCAGTCATCGAAGGATGGACGCGGCACGAATATTGTATTTCTGAATGTGGGCAGTGACCGGCAATCCATGCTGGCAGTGCTGCTTATATCCAGCCTGATTTTTGTTGTCGGCTGGGGCTTGATGTTGCTTTTAGTGATTGCGCTTTCCAAGCGTGCGATCCGACCGATTGCAGAGAATCTGGAGAAACAGAAGCAATTTGTCACAGATGCCGGACATGAGATCAAGACACCGCTTGCGATTATTCTCGCGAACACAGAGGCGATGGAGCTGCATAACGGTGAGAGCAAATGGAGCAAGAACATTCGCAAACAGACCGAACGCCTGTCGGGACTAATGAAGAATTTGCTTACTCTGGCGCGGATGGAAGAAGGAACGGCACCGGTCGTGATGACTGATCTGGATATGAGCAAGCTCACGAAGGAAGTGGCAGACTCGTTCGTGGAATCCGCGAAGCTGAAAAAGATTGAACTGCAGACGAAGATTGCTTCAGATATCAAATTGCATGCAAACCGTGAGGAGATGACACAGCTTCTCACGATCCTGCTGGACAATGCGATTAAGTATTCTATTGAGCAGGCGGACATTGTGCTTACGCTTGCAAAACGTGGCAAGGAAGTAATGCTTAGCTGTGAAAATACATGCGAGAAGCTGCCAGATGTGGAAGCAGACCGGCTTTTCGATCGCTTCTACCGCTCAGATGCAGCACGTACCCAGAAGAGTGGCGGCTACGGCATCGGTTTATCCGTTGCCCGAGCCATCGTACAAAACCACAAAGGAAAAATTTCTGCTGAGTACAAGGATGGCAATCGGATTGTATTCAAAGTAGAATTATAATAAGAAAGAGAGGATTTAGCTTGATCCTCTCTTTTTGAAACTATCTTATTTCTTCTTGTTATGCTAATTCGGTTTTTCTATATATTTTTATAGACACGATAGAAGATATTATTAAAAGCAGTGCACTTATGATCAAGCTTCCAAGCAGTAAAAGTGCAGGGTGAATATTGGATAAAAATTTCAGGTTTATCCCTTTTTTCATTAATTGGGCAAATCCAACAGGGGTTGCCGTGATAAGGACTGTGAAGAATAATTTTGTCTTTTCATATCCAACTTTGTATTGGATTGGCAGGTAGATACTTAAACACAGTGACACAAGCAGGAATAGCACAATTGGGATTCTGCAGCCTACGCTTTGAAGTGTTGGAAACAAAAGTGCTTCGATTCCAAAAATCAAACAGCAGGCGAAATAGATCACGATGCAAAAAATATATCTCGACAGCACAATGTTTTTCCTTGAAAATGGCAATGCACACAGTAACGTGGATGCTTTTGGATATTGCGTTTCTTTTAGAGAAACATATTGCAAAAGCATCAAAATCGAGAAAACAGTCACTAATCCAAATCCGAATATTCCGGCGAATTCCGGCATACGCCATAGCAAAAATATTGGAAATAGGATACAGACTGCAGCCATGAGCAGTACATATTTCTTTACAATTAGAAACTCTTTTTTCACTAATTGAAGTAACATTTAGTTCCCTCCTTTGATATTGCTGAGCATGATATCTTCGATGGATGGCCGTTCGAGCATGCAGTCTGGCATGAGCTTTCTGAGATCATCCGCATATTTGGTAATCGCGGTGAAACCGAACGGTGTTTTATCAATATTCATCAATAGTTTTTCGGTATCCGGACATAAATCTGCTACATCGCCTTTTACGATTCTGTAACGATCCAATAAATTGTCTTTCTCTTCCTGAAAAACAATATGCCCTTCATCAATCATGATTAACGTATCTGCAATTTTATCCAGATCAGACGTTATGTGTGTCGAAAAGAACACGCCGCGTCCGCCGTTATCCATAAACTCTTTCAGGATCTCTAACAACTGATTTCGGATAAGCGGATCAAGACCACTGGTTGGCTCGTCCATAATCAGAAATTCTGCTTTATGGGATAAGGCAAGTGCCAGAGCATATTTCATTCGCATACCCTTTGACAGGGTGCCGATCTTCTGCTTCGGGTTAAGTGAAAATCGCGCAAGATACATGTTATAATCATCATTACTCCATGATTTGTATGCGGAAGCTATGATGCTTTTCATCTCGGATAAGGTCAATTCATCATAGAAACCGCCATCATCGAGAACAATTCCGATTCGTTCTTTAATTTCTTTTTCGTTGGAAGATAAATCCATTCCAAACCATTTGATCGTACCGGATATTTTAGGAACCAGCCCTAAAATAGACTTGAGTGTGGTTGTTTTTCCGGCTCCGTTTTTTCCGATAAAGCCTGTGATGCACCCATCAGGCAATGCAAATGAAATATCTTGCAGAGAAAAGCCCGGATAGCTTTTGTTCAACCCTGTAATCTCTAAAATGTATTCCATTTTAGTCCTCCTCATATAGAATATTCATCATATCGTTTAACTCTTCTTGTGTGATTCCAAGAGATTTTGCGGTCTGTATCATATCCAGCATTTTTTGTTCTATGATTCGTCGTTTCGAATCCCTTAAAAGGTCTATATTTGTAGTAGAAACAAAAGTTCCGATACCGACCTGACTATTTACAAAGCCCTCTTTTTCTAGATCATCGTAAACCCGTCGTATTGTCAAAATACTTACCTTCAAATCATTGGCAAATGTTCGAATGGACGGTAAGGCTTCACCTTCCGCTAATTCACCCTTTAAAATAGCATCGATAATCTGTTCTTCGATCTGCTGATAAAGCGGAGAATCGGATGTATTTGATATAAGGATTTTCATTCCAAGCCTCCTTAAAGTGTGATGTATGTATATACACACCATACACTATACATACATTTATGTCAATAGAGAATATTTCATTTAGATTTTCTAAGGTAAATTTAAGGTTGCCCCCGTATACTCATGATCAGAGCAGGAAATCCTGCAACGATACGACATAAGATCGGGAGGTGAGACTATGAATTACAGACACGAACTAAAACATGAGATAACCTATGGCGATATGCTTTGCTTGCGTGGACGCCTGAACACTGTCGCCCATGCAGATGCGCATGGCAATCATGGAAAATACCACATTCGCAGCCTGTATTTTGACAATCTGTACGATAAAGCGTTTATGGAGAAAATCAATGGCGTGAACTGCAGGGAGAAATATCGCCTGCGCTATTATGATGGCGATACATCCGTGATTCATCTGGAGAAGAAATCGAAGATCAACGGACTATCCTGCAAACAGAGTGTGCAGGTGACGGCAGAGCAGGTGACGCAGATTCTGCGCGGCGATGTCGCGTGGCTGCAGAAGTCGGAAGAACCGTTGCTACGGGAATTCTACACGAAGCTTGTGAATCAGGAACTGCGGCCGAAGACAATCGTCGATTACACGCGGGAAGCATTTACCTATGCACCTGGAAATGTACGGGTGACGATGGACTACGATATACGAACCGGCATGTGTGGGTTGGATTTTCTGAATGCAGAATGTGTTACGCTTCCGATTATCGAGAATCACCGGATTCTGGAAGTGAAATGGGACGCATACCTGCCGGATTGTATCCGTAGTGCAGTCCAGCTTGGAAATCAGGGCACACAGAGCTTCTCGAAATACGCGGCGTGCCGGGCGTATGAATATGCAGGTTAGAAACAGCAGATAAAATGAAAATGACAGGAAGAAAAAAGGAGGAAACCTATGGGATTTGGAGATGTTTTTAAGTCAAGTTTTTTGGAGAATATAGCGAGCGTGAGTATTCTGGATATGGTGATTGCACTGGTGCTTGCATTTGGAATCGGTATGTTTATTTTCTTTGTTTATAAGAAGACATACTCCGGTGTCATGTATGCGCCGGGATTTGGTGTGACGCTGGTCGCGCTCACGATGATCACAACTGTCGTGATCTTGGCGGTAACTTCGAACGTGGTGTTGTCACTTGGTATGGTTGGTGCGCTTTCTATCGTGCGTTTCCGTGCGGCAATCAAAGATCCGCTTGATATTGCATTTTTGTTCTGGTCGATTGCGGTCGGCATTGTGCTTGCGGCAGGTATGCTTCCACTTGCATTGATCGGAAGTATTTTCATTGGTGTGATGCTTCTTGTGTTTGTCAACCGAAAATCACATGTACACCCATACATCCTGATCGTACAGTGCGACGGACACGACAGCGAGGTGAAGGTACGTGAGTTCATGGAGAAACAGGTGAAAAAATGCGTAGTTAAAAGCAAGGTTGCACAGCCGGGACATGTGGAGTTGAATCTGGAGGTGCGTATGAAGGACGATAATGCAGACTTTGTAAATATTCTATCGGAGATGGACGGTGTGAGCAGTGCATCGCTCGTCAGCTTCAACGGAGAATTTCTCTAGGAGGTGATGCGATGTCGACAGGCAAACATATTGACAAGATTTGCTGCATCATTTTGATATTTACAATCTTGATTACTGTCGTGTTCTGCAATGCGGAAAGTCTGGGTGTGAATAAGCTTCCGATTACGATGGGATATGAGAAGAAGCTGTTTGATACATCGAAGGTGCATACGATCAATATTGTGATGGACGATTGGGATTCCTTTATCGATGGATGTGAGGACGAGGAATATGTGTCCTGTGCAGTCGTGATCGATAACGAAGCCTATAAAAATGTTGCGATCCGTGCAAAGGGCAATACATCCCTGAGCTCGGTTGCCGCATATGGCAATGATCGGTACAGCTTCAAGATTGAATTCGACCATTTTGACAGCGGCAAAAGCTATCATGGTCTGGACAAATTATCACTCAACAATATCATTCAGGATAATACATACATGAAAGATTACCTGTGCTACCAGATGATGGGGTATATGGGCGTGGATGCACCGCTTTGCAGCTATGTCTGGATCACCGTCAATGGAGAAGCGTGGGGCTTGTATCTCGCAGTTGAAGGCGTGGAAGATAGTTTCTTGGAGCGAAACTACGGCACTTCCTATGGAGAACTTTATAAGCCGGATAGTCAGTCGATGGGAGGCGGCCGTGGAAATGGTGCGGATATCTCGGAGACGGGACTGGCAGAGCAATTCTTTGGCGAAGATACAGCCAGTGACAGTGATGCGACCGCAGATGGAAAATCCACAGGTGGACAGGAAATGCAGCCGCCAGATGGAGATTCCGCGGGTGGACAGGATATGCAGCCACCGGATGGAGATTTCATAGGTGGACAGGGAATGCAGAGCCCGGATGGAGCTTTCACAGGTGGACAGGATATGCAGAGACCGGATGGACAGAAGATGGAACCGCCGACAGGTACGGAGTCTGACGGTCAGAAAATGCAGAAACCGGATGGTGACATGGGCAATAAGCAAGGCGGACCGGGAGGCAGTATGGGAAGTGATGATGTATCGCTCATCTATTCGGATGATGAATATAGCAGTTACAGCAACATCTTCGATAACGCCAAGACAGATATTACAGACGAGGATAAAGAACGTCTGATTGCTTCACTGAAGTCTCTGAACGAGAATTCAGATATCGAGGATGTGGTAAATGTAGATGAGGTGATACGCTACTTCGTCGTACATAATTTCGTCTGCAACTTCGACAGCTATACCGGTTCGATGATCCATAATTACTATCTGTACGAAGAAGATGGACAGCTTTCAATGATTCCGTGGGATTACAATCTCGCCTTTGGCGGATTCTCGGCGGGTGGCGGAGGCAGCGATTCGGCAACACAGATGGTGAACTATCCGATCGATACACCGGTCTCCGGTGGAATGGTAGATTCCCGCCCGATGCTTGCGTGGATCTTTGCAGATGAGAGCTATACGGAACTGTATCACACGTATTTTGATACGTTTATCTCCGAGTATTTTGAGAGCGGATATTTCGAGAATCTGATTACAGAGACGGAGAATCTGATTGCTACTTATGTAGAACAGGATCCAACAAAATTCTGTACCTATGAAGAGTTTGAAACAGGTGTGGATACGTTGAAATCGTTCTGCCTGCTCCGGGCAGAGAGCATCCGCGGACAGATAGATGGCACGATTCCGTCTATAAGTGATGGGCAGCAGGAAGATGATTCCGCACTCGTCGATGCTTCATCCATTTCCCTTACGGATATGGGAAGCATGGGACATGGAGGCGGTACACCGGGCGATGGTGACATGTCGGATATGACGGATGAGAACGGCGGACAGATGCCGGGTAACGGTGAGCGACCGGATATGTCGGATGGTGATGGCGGACAGATGCCGGAAAATGGTGACAGACCGGATGGCAGTGTTGGAACACCGCCACGGATAGATTAATCTTAGAAGTCTCATCAATAATCAAACTTATAATAGAAAAGTTCAGGATGTAAATAAAAGCAACAATTTAAGTGAATCAACCGGAAAAACTGTGAATGAAAAGACCAGTCGTTTCCGGTTGATTTTTTTTAGTTTGTATTGTATGTTTGACATAATTTGAAGGCAGAAATCTCATAATACAGAAGAAAGAGAGTGAAGCAATGAATATATTTGATGTCGTAGGACCTGTGATGGTCGGACCGTCGAGTTCCCATACCGCAGGTGCTGTTAAAATAGGATATATCAGTCGGAAGCTGTTGGGCGAACAGCAGGTTTGCGCACGTATTTTATTATATGGGAGCTTTCTGACGACCGGAAAAGGACATGGTACGCGGAAAGCGCTCGTGGCGGGGTTGCTTGGAATGCAGCCGGACGATGCGCGGATTCCGCAGGCGCTTACGCTTGCCGAAGAACAGGGTATGAAGATCGAATTTGGAGAGGCGCAGTTAAAGGAAGCGCACCCGAATACCGCACAACTTTTTCTGCAGGGACAGGATGACAGAAGTCTGGAAATCATCGGGCAGTCGCTGGGTGGTTCCCGGATTAACATTGCCGAGATTGACGGAATTGAGACGAATTTCTCCGGTGATTATCCGACGCTTGTCGTACACAATCAGGATCAGCCGGAACACGTGGCGGAGGTGACGTCGATGCTTTCACACAAAGGTGTAAACATTGCGTACATGCAGTTGTACCGCTCCAGCCGTGGCGGAGAGGCGGTTATGGTCGTGGAATGCGATCAGGAGATTCCGAAGGAGGGAATTGACTGGTTGAAGAAGGTCGAGGGTGTGAAGAAGGTGACATACCTTAGTATAGGAGGCGAGACAAAATGATAATGTATCATTCGATTCAGGATATATTGGGGCTGTGCGAGAAAGAACAGATGACGTTTGCACAGGTGATCGAACGTGCGGATATGGAGGAACGTGCCGTGACGCAGGAAGCTTCCTATGCGAAGATGCAGAGCATGTATGCGGCGATGCACCATGCGGATGCAACCTACGATGCAAAGCTTACGTCAGCGTCCGGACTGGTCGGTGGCGATGGCGAGAAGCTTCACGCATATAACAAAGCGGGGAAGAATCTCTGCGGTGATTTTTTAAGTCTGGTGATGGAGAAAGCAATCAAGATGGCAGAGGGAAATGCGTGCATGCGAAGGATCGTTGCGGCACCGACCGCAGGTTCGTGCGGCGTGATTCCGGCGGTGTTCCTGACGGCGCAGGAGAAGCTTGCATGTACGGAAGAACAGATGGTGGCGGCGATGTTCATTTCCGCAGGGGTAGGTGCCGTCATTGCGGAAAATGCTTCGATTGCCGGTGCATCCGGCGGTTGTCAGGCAGAGATTGGTTCAGCATCTGCGATGGCAGCGGCAGGGCTATGCTTCCTGCAGGGTGGCACGAACGAGATGATTGCAAATGCGGCCGCACTGGCGCTTAAAAATATGCTTGGACTTGCGTGTGATCCGGTCTGTGGACTGGTCGAAGTACCTTGTGTGAAACGGAATGTTGCCGGAGCTGTCAATGCAGTAAGTGCAGCACAGCTATCTTTGGCAGGGATTAAGAGTGCGATTCCGGTGGATGAAGTGATTGACGCGATGCGTAGAATCGGAAATGAAATGTCTCCGAACATAAAAGAAACGGGTCAGGGTGGACTAGCAACCACCCCGACCGCGATTCAAATAGGAAAGAGTTTATAATTGTGAAAAAGTTTAATTGATTAAGGTTGTGTTACTTCATAGTCCGAAAAGCTTGTGGTCGATTCGGCGTCACTTGTGTCAACCGTTGTGCTGTAGCTGTCGACGGTTATTTTGTAGCTGCTTGTACCCTGTACATAGACTGTGCCATCGGTTCCGACAATTGTAACTGTCTTGCCGCTTGCATCGGTGATCGTTCCGGCGCAGTAGAGATTTGTCAGTGTGCTGTCGCTGGTTACTGTCCATGTGCTTCCTTTTTCGATATAGACATTGCAGTAGCCGTTCCCGCCATTTCCAGCATAGGTCTCATCATCTGTAATGGCACCTGTGAGTGTGCTTTCACCGGTCATGTAGAAATCAAGCTGGCTGATGGAATCCCAGATCACATCACCTTCCATGTCTTGATCGATGGCGGTGAATTTACAATCCGCACCGTTGGAACCGGAAGTACCCCAGCCACGCTGGGTATTGTTGCCGGTACAGCGAAGGAAGAAAACATTGTCATCTGCATAGGTGATATCTACATCATTTAAGATAAATGTGGACTCGGTATTGGTCGTATAGAACATACCGCCGTTTTTCGCTGTCAGGCTGCCACCGTCCATCTCAAATGTACTGTTACCAACTTCTGAATCACCGGACATACTCTGGTACAAAATCACATTCCATGTGCAGTCGTTCTGACTGTCATCTGACATATTTCCGGTCAGATCGGTATCAAACAAACGAAGTGAATTTAATCCCTCGATGCAGACTGCTTCGGAACCATTTGCGGCGAGCGTTGCGCCGCTTACTGCGATATCGGCAGTGCTGTATACGGCAGGGGAACCGGTTCCGTTTGAGGTATAGGTTCCGCCATCGACAACCATCGTTCCGCCGCCTCGGTCACTACGGATAGCGGCAGAAGAGTTGCCGTCAGTCTCTACATCGAGATTCCATGCGTAGAGTGTACCGCCGCCAGCCGCGTGGATACCGCCAGCTGTATTTCCGGTAGTCTTAATTGTGGAATCGGAGATGTAGACCGTACCGTCACCGTAGGCAAATGCGCCTGCGGCACCGTTGGCGTCCGTTGTAATTGTGCTGTTCGTGATCGTTGTCTGTCCGTCGGTTGTAAGGATTACTGCACCGACACCGTAGAAGCTGGAGTTATCACCACCGCTGCTTTCCGCAGAAGATCTTGTGACGGTAATATTATTCAATTTTACATTCGCGCCATCATACACATGGATAGCGTTTTCATCCGTGCCTGTGGACTCAAATGTCTCGCCGTCCACGTCCGTGTCGGTTGTATATTCCGAGACAGCATCGTAGCTTTCCACTCCACCGGAGTTCCCGCCGCCCGGCTGTCCCGGAGCACCTCCACCTGCATTTCCGTTTGATATCACAATGGCGGTTACGGTTCCGTCATCATCAAAGGTTACCTGTATCGTGTCACCGACTTGGATATCTGTCAGGGATGCGTCGGTGGAAGTTGCCATATCGCCACCCGGAGCATTTCCGGAAGGGACCTCGCCGTCTGGCATTTCCGGTGGTGTGTTGCTGTCAGAATTGTTATCGGAACTTCTGTCACCGGACTGACCGCCATTATCAGAAGGAGCATCGCCATCCGGTTTCTCCGGAGGTGTGTTGGAACTGCCATCGCCGGACATCTCCGGTGGCAGCCCTATGCCTTCACGGGTGATCTCTACATCATCATCATTTACGGTAAAGGAAATGTCGTCCTCCTCGCCTTCCGGGGTCATGGAGATCGTATCACCATCAATCTCAGTTACCTCACCGGAGATCGTCTGTCCTGCATAGCTGTTCCCTTCCTTGACTGCCTCTGTAGGTGTTGCCTTAGTGGTTGTTGTCGTATCTGTTTTATTTGCGCATCCACCAAGCAGGGCAGTTGCAAGCATCGTTACTGTTACAAGTGGTAAAATAGATTTTTTCTTCATAAAATCACGTCCTTTCGAATTCGTTTTGTTTTTGTTTACAATACGAAGTATAGGGGACGAACCTTAAATCAACCTTAGAAATAAAATGTCGATAATAGTTTCTTGTCTTTTTCAATGAAAAAAATTATACTTTTACTATAGAGGGGAAATTCGACACCTTCATAGAATATGCGGACAGAGAATTGGAGGGATTGTATGAAAAGATCATTTTTTAGAATAGTATTTGTGTGTGTTATGGCTTTGTTGCTTGTACCTGTTGAGAGGGCAAGGGCTATGAGTATTTATATAGATTTAACGATTATTGGTGAAGCAGATCTGACTTTGGAGGTTGAGTCAGGTGACAGTATTGATAATGTGAAACAGAAAATTCGGAATGCCGGAATTTCTACAGATGGAAAGTATCTTTATTTCGGAGATAGATTACTCGCAGATGGTCGTACTCTTGCAGACTATAACATTCAAAAACAAAGTAAACTGCGATTGTCGGACGAAATTGTGGTATCTGATGTTTCGGAATTATCCAATGCGGTTGATTCGACTGCGGCGAAAATAAAACTGATGTCGGATATAGAAATACCGGCATGTATATTGATCAAAAGAACGGTTACGCTTGATCTCAATGGTTATGTTATGAAGGCGAACGGAAGCGGTAATGTAATCCGGATAGTGAGTGGGGGGGATCTGACGATTGTGGATGGGAATCCAGCCGCGGAGCATACATTCAGTGAGAACAATGAAGGTTTATGGGTGATTGCAGCTGGTGGGAATAAGCTTGTCTACGGAGGCGTTATTACAGGAGGTAATTCCCCAGCCGGAGGCGGCGTGTATGTTGCAGAGGGCGGTGCTTTCACCATGCAGGGTGGAAATATCATTGGATGCAGCGCCAGAGAAGGCGGTGGTGTGTATGTAGAGGGCAGTTTTTCCATGTCAGGTGGAACGATTTCTGGGTGTCTTGCCAGAGCAGACGGGGACGATACAAGAGGGGGAGGTATTTGTAATTTTGGAAATACGACTTTGTTTGCGACGGCGAAGATTCAAGGATGTCGTGCTATCGCAAGTGATGTGTATGGATTTGAAGGTGGAGGACTGTATAGTGTAAGGAACCTGATAATTTGTGATGAAGTGACGATTACTGATTGTAAAGCGAATGAGTGGAATGGATCCATGCAGGTTGGAAGCGATGGGAACAATCAGATTTCAGGCGGCATATTTGACGATGGAGTTAAAATAGATTCAGGTGGAAATTTATCTGTGACAGGCGGAATTTTCAATGGACCGGTAAGAAATAGAAATGTGATTTCGGATGGAACGTTTAATGATGTAGTAAATAATGATGGCACGATCTGCGGTGGTACATTCAATGGGACAGTTACGAATGTAAAGGGGAGAAGCCATGGCATTATTTCAGGCGGTGTTTTCCATGCGCCGGTGATAAATGAAACGTGTATTCCAGAACCGGAAAATACGCCGGGACAGATTTCAGGTGGAACGTTCGCAGGTGGGATTACCGGGGCGTATATTGTGACCTTTGACGCGGATGGAGGTACAGAATGTCCAGCACAGGTGCTGGCAAATGTTCCAGCAAAACAACTGGAAAATCCAACGAAAAAAGGATATATTTTCGAGGGGTGGTACAGGAATGACGAGCCATATGATTTTACGATACCTGTGACAGAATCGGTGACTTTAAAGGCAAGGTGGAAGATCTGTGATCATGCAGGAAGTGCAGTACAGCCAGACTGTACATCGTCCGCAGTCTGTACGATCTGCGGTGAGAAATTCGACACACGGGGACATAGGAATCTTAAGCATTTTCCAGCGCAAACGGCTACGGACAATGCAGAGGGAAATATTGAATACTGGTATTGCGATGCATGTAATAGATATTATAGTGATGCGGATGCAACGAAAGAAATTGGGAAAGCAGATACTATAATAAAGAAAAAGGATATAACAGAAAGAAATGTAACAGATACGAACGCTTCAGCGGGAAACAAAAGCCCGGATACTGGTGATTGCGATGTGATTGGGATGATGTTCTTGCTTCTTCTCAGTGGTTTAGGCGTTGTCAATATGGTAATCCAGCGGAAGAAGAATGAGAAATAGCAGCATTTTACTTCTCATCCCTCTTCCGTACCGCCAGTGCCGGAACCAGTCCGATCACGAAAGGAACGATCCAGGTGAATAACCGGTAGATTACAAGTGCGGCTGCTACGGCATCGCCGTCCGGAATGACACAGGCGAAGAACAACGCGAATACAAAGTCAAGCGTACCGACACCGGATGGTGCCAGCATGACACAGCCAACCATGTTGCAGACGGCAGTAAGTCCCAGACAGGTTGCAACTGTGACAGAATAACTTCCGGCAAAGAAAATTCCCGGAATTGCATACCAGCATGCGAATTTGAAGAAATCCAAACCGACGACAGTCAGAAACAATCGCTTATCTTTCCATACGATACGCCCTTGTTCCTGCAGATAGTCGATGGAAACCTGCGCTTTATCCAACAGCGGATACAGGCGGCTCTTTTGTTTCACAAGCTTTCGAGCCAGCTTCATGATCAAATCGGAGAATTTCTTGGAAACCGTTAATATAAACAAAAACAGACAGATTAACGAAATCACAACTGCACCGGCAAACATATACCACGCGTATTTGCGGATGCCACTGTGCCCGCTCAAGATCAGAAGGATAAATGACACAATGCCAAAGATTCCGATTGTGATCTTCTGGAATGTGTACTGTGCAATAGACATACCGGTTGCGGTACTCACACGGATGCCATGCAGATTATAATAATAAAGCTGCGCGACTCCGGTTCCGCTTCCAAGTGTTGCAATCCGGAAAAATGTACACAGGTATGCACAGGTGATTCCCTGCCATACAGATAAACGATGGTCGCAGGTGTTCGTCATTTCGCTGATGATACAGCCTTCCGCGATGAAATACAGATTTCCGAGCAGCAGACACACAACCAGTTTCCATACAGGAGTTATCTGGATTTCTTCCAGTGCTTCCTGCATCAGATCCTGATTTTTATAGCATACAAAAGCAATCAGCGCAAAGATAACCAACCATTTTGCGATGCTTTTTAATACCATTTTCTGATTTTTATCCGACTGATGTGTATCGTCCATTTTGTTCCCCCATTATATGGAAATAAAAGATAATAGCGTTATTTTAGTATGTTTGTCCAATCTTTGCAAGATATATTCCTGTTTTCACATTTTTCTCACAAATACATACAATGAAGTATACAAAGAGAATGTTTGAGGTAATCATTTTGGATTCTTATAGAAACTATGGTTGCGGCAGAGGTCGTAACATGAATCCGCGCGGCACAAATGGCAGCTATCCATATTCTGGTTCCAGCCGCTGTGTGATGCCGGCCGATACGACGTGCCGGAAATCTTCCATGCCGGATTGCGGTTGTGGAGATAAACCATTCATGCCGGATTGTGGTTGTGGTAATAAACCATCCATGCCGGATTGTGGTTGTGGTAATAAACCATCCATGTCGGATTGCGGCTGCGGAAATAAACCATCCATGCCGGATTGCGGCTGCAAGGAAATGCCGATGAAATCAGATTGTGGGTGTGCATCCATTCCACGCAGAAATAACTGCAGATGCGGAGATAAAAACGAACATATGCGTCACATGCCGGTTGGCATAGGCTATGTTCCAATGCAAAAATGGGAGGAAATGTACGATCCGGCAACAGCTTTGTGTCAGGGCACCGCATTTCCTTGTCTGAATCTGATTTTCTGCGGGAAAAGGGGGTAACGGATCATGAAACCTATGTGCAAAGCAGAACTTCGACAGTTTATCGATCAGGTTTCCTTTATGATTGATGATATTGCCTTATTTTTAGATACGCATCCAGACTGCCGGGAAGCAATAGATGCCTATAATCATTTCAAGATGCTTCGGTGCGAAGCTGTTTCGGATTATGTAAAACAATATGGTCCACTCAATCGCTATGATGTGGACACGTGCGACGATTGGAATGCGTGGATTGATGGTCCATGGCCTTGGGAAGGAGCGTGTGGTTGTTAAATGTGGATTTATGAAAAGAGACTTCAATGTCCTGTGAATATTAAGGAGACAAATGCGAAGCTGGCGCAGGCAATCATATCACAATATGGCGGTCCTGACGGGGAAATGGGCGCATCCATGCGTTATCTGTCCCAGCGATATGCTATGCCATACAAAGAGTGTCAGGCAACTCTGACGGATATCGGAACGGAAGAGCTCGGACATCTGGAGATTGTTGCATCCATCATCTACCAGTTGACGAAGAACCTTTCTATGGAAGAAATCAAAGCTTCCGGCTTTGACAAATATTATATCGATCACACGATTGGTATCTGGCCGCAGGCAGCGGGAGGTATTCCGTTTAATGCCTGTGAATTCCAAAGCAAGGGGGATACGATTACCGACTTGTATGAGGATCTGGCGGCTGAACAGAAGGCACGCAGTACCTACGACAACATCCTCCGATTATGTAAGGATTATCCGGATGTTTACGAGCCTATCAAATTCCTGCGAGCACGTGAAGTAGTGCATTTCCAGCGGTTTGGTGAAGCACTGCGTCTGGTGCAGGATAAACTGGATGAGAAGAATTTCTATGCATTTAATCCGGCGTTTGACCGTTCGGCACCATGTGTGGATAAGAAGAAATGTAATTGTGAAAAATAATGGTCTTTCTACCATTGATCTGATATACAAAAAGGGACTGCCGCGCTTATTAGCGACAGTCCCTTTTTGTATTCTCCTGCAGTGTATAAAATAACTTTGTCTCATCTATGATTCGATATTTCCCGCCGGTATAATCCACAATCATCACGTTACAGTTTTGCTGCAATCCGCCCGACCAGAAATCCTTGATCTCATGTTTTTTGATATAAGACATAATTCCTTTGTTGAGTGCACCATGTGCAACAATCATCACACGTTCGCAGGAAGTGGCGAGCGGTTCAATCTTGTCCTGCATAAAATCTCCGGCGCGTGCAATCAGATGCGGAAGCGTCTCTGCGTCGTCTGCAGGTACATACAATTCCGGCTGCTTGAAGAAGTAGCGGAATGTAAGAGTTTCATCTTTGATCAGTTCTGAGAAATTCTGACCTTCAAAATGTCCGAATGATAATTCACGTAACCGGTCATCCGTTTCAATCTCGATATTGCGTCCGTTCCGAATCAGGCAGGCTGTTTTATAGGCGCGCTTTAATGGACTGGAAAAAATCTTGTCAATCCGTGTATCCATTAATGCTGTACCCGTCAGCCGTGCAACTTCGCGTCCTTTTTCACTTAATTCGATATCCTCGCGCCCTTGTAGACGTTTCTCACGGTTCCACAGGGTTTCTCCATGGCGTACAATATATATTTCCATATTTTATCTCCAATTCCTAAATATTCTCAATCTGCCAGTCGATTGGAGCTACGCCGTGCTTCTGCAAAAATTCATTCGCCTGACTGAAGTGTTTACAGCCGAAGAATCCTCGGTAGGCGGAGAGCGGCGATGGGTGTGGTGCTTTCAGGATCAAATGATTTGGGTTATCCAACATGGCTGCTTTTTTCTGTGCGAAGCTTCCCCATAACAAAAATACGATTGGCTGGTTCTGCTTGTTGACGGCACGGATTGCTGCGTCTGTGAATTCTTCCCAGCCCATGCCCTGATGGGAAGCAGCCTGATGTGCCCGCACGGTTAAAACTGCGTTGAGCAGAAGAACTCCCTGCTTGGCCCATTTGACAAGGTATCCGTTGTTTGGAATATAGCAGCCTACATCATCATGCAATTCCTTATAGATATTGGCCAAAGACGGTGGGATATCCACACCCGGTTTTACGGAGAACGAAAGTCCGTGCGCCTGTCCGGGACCATGATAAGGGTCCTGCCCGATGATGACACATTTCACATCCTTTAACGGTGTCAGATGAAACGCATTGAAGATGTCATCTCCGGGTGGATAGATCGTGTGGGTGCTGTATTCCTTCCCGATAAAATCAAACAGCTTTCGATAATAGGGCTTATTATATTCCGGTGCCAAAACCGCAGCCCAGTCATTTCGAATTGGTGGCATAATACTCTCCTTTGCAAGCACTGCCGGCGCGCGGCTGGCAGATATCAATTCGTTATTTTCTATATAGTACTAGATTATCACAACTGTCAGGAGAATACCACATGGATTTTCTCTATAAAATAGGAAATGTTTTGCAGATGTAAATCTTTTTCGATTATTTGAAAAATGTGGTTGACCGCAAAAAGAATCTGTGATAATGTAAATCTGTAAATGCAGAGAAGAGGAATAGTAGGAATCCAAAGGATTTCAGAGAGTCGTTGGCTGGTGTGAAACGATAATCCGAAGATTTTGAACTCGCCTTGGAGCAGCCGATTGAACAGATGTGAGACGAAGCGGTTTGACATAAGTAGATCCGGACGGAGCCTGACCGTTACAGCGGGAAGATATAGGATGCATGCATCTTTGTATCTGTGAGAGCATACGATATGTATGAATTAGAGTGGTACCGCGTAAGAGGTTGGAATGATGAAACTTGCGTCTCTAAGTAGTTATTAGAGGCACAGGTTTATTTTTTTATGTATGGAGGTAGAAATATGAAGAATTTTGAGCATTACAAGCGTGGCTATTATATGCCACCGGTACAGAGTACAGACTGGGTAAACAAGGAGTATATTGATAAGGCGCCGGCATGGTGCAGTGTGGATCTGCGTGACGGCAATCAGGCACTGATCATTCCGATGAGTCTGGAAGAAAAGCTTGAATTTTTCAAAGAATTGGTGCGAGTGGGCTTCAAGGAAATCGAAGTAGGTTTCCCGGCAGCATCTGAGACAGAATACAAGTTCTGCCGGACATTGATTGAGGAAAATCTGATTCCGGATGATGTGACAATCCAGGTTCTGACACAGGCGAGAGAGCACATTATCAAGAAAACATTTGAGGCAATTCAGGGTGCAAAGAATGTGGTTGTGCATCTGTATAATTCTACATCCTATGCACAGAGAACACAGGTGTTCAAGAAGTCTAAGGAAGAGATTCTGAAGATCGCAACCGACGGTGCAAAGCTGTTGAATGATATGGCAGACCAATATGGTGTAAACCATCAGTTTGAATATTCGCCGGAAAGCTTTACCGGAACTGAAATTGACTATGCGTTGGAAGTATGTAATGCCGTCATCGATATCTGGAAGCCGACACCGGAGCGTAAGGTTATCATCAATCTTCCTGCAACCGTTGAGATGTCATTGCCGCATGTTTATGCAAGTCAGATTGAGTATATGAGCAAGAATCTGCATGACCGTGAAAATGTCGTACTTTCCCTTCATCCGCATAATGATCGTGGTTGTGGTGTTGCGGATGCAGAACTTGGTATACTGGCAGGTGCAGACCGTATCGAGGGTACACTGTTTGGAAATGGTGAGCGTACTGGTAACGTTGATATTATTACACTTGCTATGAATATGTTTACACATGGCGTCGATCCGAAGCTGGATCTGTCTGATATTCCACGTTTGACAGAGGTTTATGAGAGACTGACAAGAATGCATGTATACGAGCGTTCTCCATACACAGGACAGTTGGTATTTGCAGCGTTCTCCGGTTCCCATCAGGATGCGATTGCCAAGGGCATGAAGTATCGTGAGAATGATCCGGATGGTATGTGGACTGTTCCGTATCTGCCATTAAATCCAGAGGATGTCGGAAGAAAATACGATGGAGATGTCATCCGTATCAACAGTCAGTCCGGAAAGGGCGGCATCGGATTCTTACTCGAGCAGAAGTATGGATTCAACTTGCCACCGAAGATGCGTGAGGATCTTGGATATACAGTTAAGGGTGTATCTGACCATCAGCATAAGGAACTTTCTCCAAAGGAAGTATTGGATATCTTCCAGAACGAATATGTAAACCGTGATGATACAGTTAAGCTTGTGGAATATCATTTCAAGCAGATCGACGGTATTCAGGTAGAACTTACAATTCTGGTAAATGGCGAGAAGAAGGTATATCATGGACAGGGAAATGGACGTCTCGATGCGATCAGCAATGCGATCATGAAGCATTTCGATATCAAGTTCTCGCTTGTTACATATGAAGAACATGCATTGCAGGTCGGCTCGGATTCGCAGGCATGTGCATATGTTGGACTGGAAGTGGAAGGCGTGAAAGGTATTGTCTGGGGCGCGGGTATCAAGTCCGACATTATTGATGCCTCTGCCTATGCTTTAATCAGTGCATTGAACCGTTCAAACCATATGAACAAATAGACATTTGAATAAAATATACCATGTTGTTTCTTCTTGTTTTATCTGACAGTTTGTGCTAAAATAATCTAAATGTTGTGTCGATAATACAGTTGACAACATGCGTGGATAAATGTGCAAAAAACGAGCAGGAGGAGTAACACCATGATATTTGTGAAGTCGGAAGACTTGAAATATGGTATGCGACTGGCAAAACCAATCTACAACAAGACTGGTGTTTTGCTGTATGAGCGTAATACAAGACTGACACTTCAGGGTATCGAAAGTGTAAAGAATTTTGGCCTGCTCGGATTATATATTCTGGAGCCGGCGGAACCGGTGCCACCGATGTCAGAGGAGGATCTCGATTTTGAGCGTTTCCAGACGATGGCGGTGTTTAGCATTCGGGAAGAACTGGATAACATTATTGCCGGCAGAGAACCAATCAACCTGAAACGCTTGGCGAATGCAATCATTACAAACTATGGACGTCTGGATCATAAAATCACGTTCACACAGAATCTGCGTTCAACCACGGATTATGTATACAAGCATGTGATAAATACAGCGATTTTGTGCGCGTTAATCTCGGCACAGGTGTATTATACACCAACGGAGCAGGAAGAACTGGTATTGGCGGCATTGCTGCATGATATCGGAAAGCTGTTGCTGCCAAACAAAGTGCGAGAGAAGTACGATGATTACGATACGAATGACCTGATCATTGTCAAGAAGATTCAGAACGATGGATTGGGATTGCTCAGACCGGAGATTGGAATCGATAGTGGCGTTCGCAGAATCGTAGCCCAGATTCACCGGATGGAATATGGAAACAGCAATCTGGAACAGGGTAAGATTTTAAAGAGTACGAAGATTTTGAAAGTTGCGAATCTGTTTGATACGATGACCTGTATGAAGATTAGTGAGGAAGCCATATCAGAGATTGCAGCGATCAAATATCTGTTATTGAATAAAGACGAGTTCGATGAGGAGATTGTTGGAGCATTGATTAAGAGTATCAACATTCTGACACCGGGCGTATGTATCGAGCTTACGAATCGTGAGAAAGGGCTTGTCATATCAGAGAATCCGCAGAATATTCTGCGTCCGGTTGTCTTGGGATTCTCAACGAATAAAATTTATGATTTGAGTAATAATGGTGTATATCGGCGTTACCAGATCGTTGATATAATGAAGACTATGGATAATCGTATCAAGGTTGACCGGGAACGATTGGAAGAGTACATGAATAAGCGATGATTGGATGCAATTATCGCTTGTTCCATTTTTAGAGAAAATATCCGAATCCAAACGAGGAGGTATGCAGGATGGCAGAAAATAAATTTGACGAAAAACAGGATTATATCGTTGCGGCGCGTGACGAAGTGATAAAACGGGATGAATATGCGGCAAATATCGACAGGATGAAACAGCAGCAGAAGAAATTGTCGCGGAGTATTGCATCGGAAGAAAAGTCGATTTCAGATGAAATTGCAACCACGATCAAGAAACGCCGGCAGGAGATTCAGGCAACCTACGATGACAGACTTGATGATAATCGTGCGCGTAAAAAGAAGGTGGCAAATAAGCGTGATAAGAAAAAAGAAGAGCGCATGGACAAACGTTATCATGAAGAGACAAAGAGCTTACGCGAAAGTGATAAGGATTTGAAGGTTGAGATGCAGACGTTGTTGCGGAAATATAAGCTTCCATCTTTCTGCGGTAAGAAATTATACTTTGCATTGTTTTATGCGCGGAACGTACGGGAGTTTGGATTGAAACTTCTGGTATTTATAATCGGTTTTGGCGGTATTCCGGGACTTGTGACATTTCTTATAAAAAAACTTGTACTTGATACAAAGAAAGATATTAATATTGCGTTTTGGTGTGCGCTGATTGCGGCAGGAACGCTGATAGTGTTATTATTGATTTATTTTGCGATTTACAGTAAGACGAAGTTGAAACACATGGATGCATTGACACAGGCACGCAGTATCCGGGACAAGATGATTGCGAATAAGAAGCAGGCGAACGCAATTCGTCATTCTATCAACAAAGATCATGATGACAGCCAGTATAATCTGGATGCATATGACGAAAAGATGGATAACCTGGATGCGGAAGCGGATGCCATTGGCAAGGAAAAGCAGGAGGCGCTTCGGGCATTTGAGGAAGAGACAACCGTTATGATCACAGAGGAGATCAATAACCGCAGACTTCCGGCGTTAGAAGCGATGAAGGAAGAAAAAACAAGTCTTGAAAATGAAGTTGCGGCTGAGGAAAAACGCTTTTCGGATCAGACTCTTTTGATTGCGAATAAATATGCAGCCATTCTTGGCGAGGATCTGTGCAGGCAGGACAAACTGGAGGAACTGATTGCAATTATGCAGGAGGGGCAGGCAGATACGGTTTCGGAAGCAATCTCTGTCTACAAAAGTCAGAAGGCATCCAGATGATGAATTGAATATTTGAGTGCGTGAGCAATGCAGTCAGCGAGCTGCATAACGGTGTACAGACGGGTGGACTGCAGGAGTCCCGGATGTCCGCCGGATACGTTAACAATGCCGGTAATGGAGAGGTCTCCGATTGCCGGCAATTTCTTTTTTACGCCTTTGCCGGGCAGAATCGGACCATCATTGACCGTGACCAGACCGACATGCGAACTGCTTCCAAGCGAAGCATCTACCGCAATTACAAATGGATTTTCATAATTGTTTTTGATATCATGTAGGGCGTCACAGATATTCAAGGCATGGACGGGGGCGGACAGACATCCCATAACATGGAAGGTTTCACTATAATTTAAAAGCTGTTCCCCGACAAGTGGACCGAGACAGTCGCCTGTGGCACGGTCGGTTCCGATACATAGAATGATAGGGGTATATTGTTCGATTTCTACATCCTGCAGATATTCCAGAATACATTTTCCGAGCTCAATATGGGTATGCCCTTGTGTAACATCAAAATACTGAATCCCGGTTTTTCGTTCTGCTATTTCCTTCATAGACACCTCAGACACATTTGCTCCTTTTATACTTTATGCACAAAGTATTAACATGTTGTTAGAAAAATAAACAAAGCTGCAATCTGTTTCCTTTTCTGTCGCAGAATACACGTTGTTGAAATAAGTTGCGGTGGAAAGCGGGAAACAGGCGACAGGTTTCGAAACACATCATTTGTATCTGATGCTATATTCTATAAAACAAATTATGGAGGCGTAGCATAGCATGATTGAGATTATCTATGATAAAGACAAGGACAAAGAAAAGCAGGGAACAAGCGAAAAAAATGAACACGAGGTAAGCGTAAACCTGCGCCTGCCGAAAAACATACGTCAGATTGGAAATCCGGATGGACATAAGCGGATCTACATGGAAGATTATGTGGTTACATATCTGAATTATATTGCCAGACCGGGAAGTACACAGGCGCGTGGCGCAATCTTGCTTGGAGAAAGCAAGAAATCGGATATGGGGGATGTCATATTTATCAGTGGTGCGGTTGATGCGCAAAATATTGAATTTGATATGGATGAAAGCGAGTTTACGCAAGAAGCGTGGACAACTATTTATGACCAGGTGAAACAATTCTTCCCGGGGTTGTCGGTGATGGGATGGTTTTTGTCCCGGATGGGATTTTCGACTGCTGTCAACGACAAAATCGAGAAAATGCATGTAGAGAATTTCCCGGGTAAAGATAAAGTGCTGTTTATTACGGATTCGCTGGAATCAGAAGATGCATTTTATATGTATGAACAAGGACAGCTTGTGAAACAGAAGGGGTACTATATTTACTATGAGAAAAACGAGGCAATGCAAAACTACATTATGAAGCAAAAGGGAGATGTTCCCTTGGAACAGACCGAGATCCAGAGAAAAGATGAAGAAATCGTGCGTCAATTTCGCCGCAAAAACAAGGATCTGCCGGAAAACAAAGATACAGGAGTCGGATTTGTGTATATTGCAAGTTCTTTTGTCGTACTCGCGCTCCTGGCGATGGGAATCACAATTGTAAGTAATTACGACAAGATGAAAAAGATGGAGGTATCTATCAATCGCCTTGAAGTCACAGCAGATACAGCTGTGGATTCTGACTATGTGGAGGCGATGGCGACAACCGAGATTCCATCAGCAACCGGAATGGATGCAGCAAATGGTCAGGCGACAACGGAGGCAATCCTATCCGCTCCTACAGAGCAAGTGGTGCCGGATGCAACAGAAAACACCGGAATAACGGAAACTGTGACAACGGAAAGTGCGCTGCCGGTAGCGGCAGATCAGGAACAGTATTATATTATTCAGGATGGAGATTCTTTAAGCTCGATTGCATTTACACGGTATGGCGATGCAGATCTGGCTTCAAAAATTGCAGAGGCAAACGATATTGGAATTGATGATAACATCTTTGTCGGGCAGAAAATACTCCTACCCAATATGGAGTAAATGTGATATACTTTATTGAATTATGTAGTTGTATTTTGAACCGAATAGACTATGAGGAAACAATATGAGAAAAAAAGAAAATACAGACGAAAAGATAATTGATGTGGGTGGTTCGCAGATTGCGGGCGAGCGCAACGCAGAATATGTAAATAAGAAGCGAAAAAAACAACGGATTACAAGAATCATTATTTTGTTTCTGCTGGTGGCGGCAGCTGTGGTGTATGTGATAGGTACGCACTGGGAGTATAAAGGTTACAAGGTCGTAGAAAGTAATCAGACAGATTACTCAAATACAGCGAGCTATATCCGGTTCAGCGACAACCTGCTTAAATATACGACGGATGGAGTTTCCTATATCAATGCAAAAGGTGAGACGGTCTGGACGACAGGAATCAATATGAAGGTTCCGGTTGCTGTTGCAAGTGGGGATTATGCAGTTGTTGCAGACATGAATGGTAACACCGTCTGTGTATTCAACACAGAAGGAGAAGTCAGCAGTCAGACGATGCAGTATCCAATCTGTGATGTTGATGTCGGCGATCAAGGTGTGTTTGCGGTCGTGCTTGAAAGTGAGAAAACAAACTATGTGAATCTTTATACACGTAAAGGTGAGATTGTATATGAGATTCAGACAAGTATCGATAAGAATGGATATCCGCTTGATATTTCTATCTCTGACAATGGAGAAAAGTTATTTACAAGCTATATGAGAGTTGGGAATATGGTTATGGAGAATGCTCTGGCAGCCTATAATTTTGGAGAGGTGGGGCAGAATAGTAATGCGGACCGTCTGGTTGGCAGCTATGATTTTTCAGATCAGGTGTTTTCAAAGGTGCAGTTTGTTGATAATGATACTGTAGTTGCATTTGGAACAAAAACGATTGAGATTTACACCATGAAAGAAAAACCAATGCTCAAAAAGCGTATTGCATTCGAGCAGGAAATCCGAAGTGTGTTTTATGGAGAAGATTATATTGGTGTGATTCAGAAAAACACAAATGCAGATATGGATAACCTCTATACGATCCAGGCCTATAATCTGCGCGGAAATGAGATGTTTTCCAAATCAATCTCTTTTGATTATGACAACATATTTGCCGGTAAAGATGAGATTATTGTGACAGGTGGAAATGATTGTGCAATCTTTCGTAAAAATGGATCTGTGAGGTTTGATGGAAAATTGAAAAATCGCATACGAAGCGTGGTGCCAAGCGGAAAACATCTGGAATATGTAGTTGTATACGAGAACGAAACACAGGTAATCAAACTGAAAAATGTACTGCCGACAGGAGAGTCTCAGACAACTTCAAACGGTACGCAGGCGGAGACCGTAACAGAAAATCTTCCGACGACAGCAACACCGGGAGATGCAGAATAAGAGAAAATAAGGTCAGGAAAAATGACATTTATAGTAGTACTTGCGATATTAACGGGAATGTTTATAGGGTTTCGGAGAGGATTTCTGCGGTCTGTATTCAGATTGCTGATTACAATCCTCTCTGTTGTATTGTCTTACATTTTAGCGCCGTTGATTGCAAATTGGTTAATTTCATATACATCACTGGATGATAATATTCAGAAATCAATCGCAACACAGATTGAAAGTTCAGCAAGGCAGCAGGTGAAAAATCAGTTAGATGCATCTCTTGCGCCATATGGTATACCGGTAACGGAGGATATGAT